>JANMSC010000152.1:0-19697 GCA_031388885.1 Gemmatimonadales bacterium
CGCGCACGATTCCAGCGCGGTGCTGCCGCGGGATTTGTGGCGCTCGGTCGCGACTGGTTCAACCTCGCGCGCGCACTCACTGACCATCGGGGCACGACCCCATCGTCCGCGCGGATGCCGTTTGAAGGTATCGGACGAGCGACCGATGCATGGATTCGTCAGGGGCTGGTGTTACCCGACACGGTGGACACGCATCGCGAGCGCGCGCTCTGGACCTGGCAGGAGTGGCAGCGCATTGTGCGCGCCGATCACGCGCCACCGGCGTGGAACCCCTGGCTGGATGCCATGGCGCAAGCGACGCGCGTTCGGCACGGCGGGATGGCGGGCACGATCGACTCCACGTTCTTTGCGGATGCCGCCGCTGCGGCAAGTCGCTGGAACGCCCCAGGTCCGGTGCAGGCGGTGATCGCGTTCCGTCGAGCGGTGCAGGCGTGGGACGCACCGGCGGCGCTCGCGGCGGCCGACCAGTTGCGCACTGGTGGCATCATGGGTCGGTTGATTCCGTTCGACGATCTGCGCGACGGCGCGATCGTGATGGCGCTGCGCATTGGTGATTTCGAGGTGGCCGAGCGGTGGCTCTACGAACTGTCGCCGAGTTCACCGCGGGCGAGCGATGACCTGCGATCACTCCTGCTCGACGCATGGGTGCGTCGTGCGGCTGAGCGAGCGGGTGCCGTGAGGCGGTGACCGGCGGCTGTCACCGCGCGGGTGTGGCCACCGTCAGCAGGGACGACCCGGGCAGGATGCGAGCGAACGGCGCCATCGCGCGAAACTCCAGCGCGCTGAAGGCGCGTGCCAGTGCGTTGATCGGCGGGGGCGGCACGCGCGGCACGGCGGGTCCTCTGCGATGCATCGTTTCGAGGCCCCGCAGCACAAGCTTGGCGAGTCCGAGGGCGTGAAAAAAGTGTCGTGACGACGATGGCACCAATCCCGCCTGGTGCAGTTCGTCATCAAGACTCTGTCGCGTGTAGCGGCGGCGGTGATGATTGAGGTCGTCATGCGTGGTCCACAGCGCTGGTCCGGCCGGGACCGTGATCACCAGCGCCCCGTGCTCGCCGAGCAACGACGCTGCCAGGCGCAGCGCCGCGACAGGGTCATGCAGGTGCTCGAGGACATCGAGCATCATCACGATATCGAACGGCCCCTCGATCGGCAGTGGCGGCGTGAACGGACAGAGGTGAATCGGGTAGCGTCCCGGCATCGTCATGGCACCGGTGGTGGGATCGGGCTCGATACCGACGACGTCGTGATCTGCCGCGAGCATATCGAGCAGCCGACCATCGCCGCAGCCGATATCGAGAATCCGACCACGCGGTTGGCCCTCACGCAACGTGGCGACCGTGCGCAGCACCACCTGGTCGCGGACCGCCCACCACCAATGGGTGCGCGCGATGACGCCGTAGGCAGCCGCGTACCGGGGATCCATCGCGTCAGGGCCCGCCCACGATCCGTTCAATGACATAGAGTGGACGCTGCTTGACCTCTTCGTAAATGCGGCCGATATACTCGCCGACCACGCCCAGGAAAAAGAGGTTGACGCCGGCGAGGAACGTGACCGTGAAGATGATGGACGTGAATCCCTCAGGTGCGCGGCCCTGTACCAGCCTGACATACACGGCATATGCGGCGAACAGGATCGCGCTCAGCATCGCGAGCGCTCCCAGACCCATCACTGCCCGAATCGGGACGGTCGAGAACGCGAACAGGCCGTCGAGCGCGAGGCGCGTCAGGCCCATCAGCGAGTACTTGCTCCGACCAGCGGCGCGCACGCCGCGCGTGACGTCGATGCCGACCTGGCGAAACCCCGCCCAGGCCCTGAGACCGCGCACATAGCGGCTCCGTTCCGGCGCGGCGCAGATGACGTCCACCACCCGCCGGCTCATCAGGGCGAAGTCGCCCGCGTCGAGCGGCAGCCGTACCCGCGAAAAGCGAGCGGCCACGCGATAGAAGATGGCGTAGGCGGCACGCAGCAGGAGCGGCTCCGATCGTCCGATGCGGCGTGCATACACCACGTCGAAGCCGTCCGCGTGCGCCGCGAGGAGGCGTGGAATCTCCTCGGGAACGTCCTGCAGGTCGCCGTCCATGACGATCACGACATCGCCGGTGACATGGTCGAGGCCGGCACTGATTGCGCGCTGGTGCCCGAAGTTGCGCGAGAGCAGGATGGCGCGCACCCGTGGGTCGGCGCGCGCCGCCACCTCAAGCATGACCCGCGTGGCGTCGGTGCTGCCATCGTCCACGACGAGCAGCTCGTGCGGCCCGCCTGCCACGCCGTCGAGCACCGCCAGCACCCGGCGCAGCAGTTCTGGCAGGACGTCCTGCTCGTTCATGACTGGTATTGTCACGCTGAGGCGCACACACCCTCCCGTGGGGTTCCGCGCACGTAAACCATCTGCCAGAGGGCGATCGGCCCGAGGCGCAGTGGGAATTGCTGCTCGACGTTGGGCACGAGCACCTCCTCGAGCACGCGGCGGAGTGCCGCGAGCGTTCGAGGGTGGCGGCCGCGATCGCGCCGTGCGAGCGCGCGCGCCAGGGTGCGCGCTTCGGGCACCACCAGGTCGATCACATGTACGGTGCCGCCCGCCGTCAGCAGGCGCGACGCGTCGTGGAGCAGCAGGCGAACCTGTGCGTCGTCGAGGTGATGCAACAGGCTGTTGATGAACACACAATCGAACAGCGGCCCAGCGCGGAACGGCAACCGAGCTGCATCACCCACCAGCACGGAGCCACCGGAACGACGCTTCGATCGAGCCACGTAGCTCGAATCGAGGTCAAGCCCGACATACGCGTGATCAGCGAAGAGCGCCCGATTGGTTCCTGGACCACAGCCAACATCGAGCACGCGACCGAACGGAAGCCCTGGGTTGTGGCGCCTGAAGGGTGCCACCTTCTGCGCAATGAACGGCGCCTGCCATGCAGCGTACATCAGCGGGTGGTCAAGGATGTGCTTCATGGCTCGTCCCCGCGGGTCCGAATCCTGAACCGACCGATGGCCTTCTCAAGCGGATAGCGGGTGCCGAGCCGCACTAACTGTTCGCCAGTCAGTCGCGGGGAAAACGCTGGGGCAATGTAGATCACCACGACCTCGGCCGGAAATGGTGCGGCAACCGTGTCGTACGGCGTCCGAGTGCCCGCGCGCGCCAGGAAGTCGAAGAACACGCCACCAACGGGGCGGCGCGCTGCGAGGAACGCAACTTCAGGCGCATCCGGTCCTGCCCAGATCGCTGACCCGGGGAGGATGGTGTCGAGCGCGGCGACCAGTTCTCGATAGGCAGACGCGTCGCGCGGGGGAACCCGCAAGCCACCCCTCGGCACGTCGAGCATATCGAGTTCCGGCGCTTCGGTCCTGGCCATTCCTCGATGCACTGGCGTGCCGGGCAGCACTTGCAGCGCACCAAAGAGCAGCACAAATCCGGCGAACGCATCACGACGGGACTCCGAGGCTGCGTCGTCGGACCGGAACGCGAAAAGCGCGATGAACAGCAAGGGCGCCACATACACGAAATAGATCGGCGACGCGAATGGATACTGGGTCAATGCCATGCAGGCAGCCAGGGCAGCGAAGATCACGAACGCGCGTTGCTGCTGATTGCCCGTGGTACCGCTCGCCCACACGACGCCGCATGCAGCAGCACCAACCGGCAACAGGGCGCGAAGGCCGAGCCAGATATCGCGATGCCACGGCCACCGCACCCATGCGAGTGCGAACACCGCGGCAAGCAGCCCGAGTAGCAGCGAAGGACGAAGTCGCCGCGCAAGCGGGCCCACGAGCAGTGACAGCATCAGGACACCAAGGCCGATCGACAGCAGCGTGGGCGGGGGTGCTGCCGCAAACGCCGCCCGACTTCCCGCAGCCCCCGCGACCGACCGCAACGTCACGGCCAGCGCATCCTCCTGCGCCAGCCAGAGCGCGAATGGCAGCAACGGAATCATCACTCCCGCAGTCAGCAACGCGCCGGCTTGCCAGAGCCGCAGGTCGAAACCGATCCGCCGGCGCGCGATCCAGACGCGCACCTCGGCCACTCCGAGTGCAGCTGCGAGCACGATCGCCGGACCGGCCACGTGGACGAGCACCCTGACGCTGTCGAGTGGAGCCACCAGCGCAGCGCACGCGATCGCGAACGCGAACGCCCCGACCACGACTTCACCCGACGCCTGTTGGCGTTCCGGGTCAAGCTGTCGCTCGCGCGCGATGGCCAGCATGATGCCAGCCAGCCCGTAGAGCGCGGTGATCTTGACCAGCACGGCCAGTCCAAGGAGCACGCCAGCGGCAACAACCACTCCGCGCGGCCAGCGAGCGCGGCCGACCACCAGCACGGCACCCGCCGCACTGACCAGGAACAGTACGTACCACGACGGCACCGCCGCCGGGTACAGCGGAACGCTCCAGAAGAGCACGACCAGCGTCAGGAGCCCAGCGCGCCGCGCCGGCAGCCAATGCCTCGCCATCGCGAACACGCCGGCGATCCACGCCAACGCGGTCACGGCGAGCAGATACCTGAGCACGGTCAGCTTGATGCCGAATATGGCGAACGCCGCAGCGTGCAGCAGCGCGAGGCCACCGGTGTACGGGTCATCAAAGTCACGGTGCGGCACCTCGCCGCGAAGCACGCGTTCGGCCGACTGGCCGAGCAACCCCTCATCGTGTGGATACCAGCCTCGAAGGCTTGCCCACGCCAGCACGGACCCCGCAACCAGCAGTACGATCACACCGATCAGCGAGAAGCGAGAAGCGAGCAGCGAGAGTGTGCGCGCCAGGCGTCCCCCCGCGCTCCGCACAGCTCGCTTCACACGCATCACGATGACCGCTGGCGCAGGCGTCGGCGAATTCGCCACAGCTCGAGCGGTGCGCGAAGGAAGTCGGCCACACCGAGGTGGGAATCGCCTCGGTCGCACCATGTCATCAGCGGTACCTCGCGAATGCGCTTGGCGGCATCGGCCCCCTTGCCGGCGAGGTCAGCCAGCCGCGCGATCAGTTCGACATCGAATATCCAGCGGCTCACGAATGGCGCGGCGATCGCCCGGGACACCTGCGCATTGTTGCGAAAGAGCTTGAGGCCGCACTGGGTATCGTACACGGGCAGCTGTATCGCGAGTGACGCGAACGTGGCGAACACCCGTCCGACATAGTGTCGTGCTTCCGATCGTTCGATCCGGCGCCCCAGCAGTTTCACCCGCGAGCCGATTGCGGCCCACGCCTCGGGATACGCCTCGAGTTCCGCGCGCAAGGCCGCGACCTCCGAGAGAGGTGCCGCCAGATCGGCGTCAGCAAATCCGATGTACGCGGCACCGGTCGCGGCCGCATGCACCAACCCGCTCCGGACGGCCTCACCCTTGCCACGGTTCGCGTCGTGACGCAGCACATCGATCCGGTCGGGGGTCTGCCGGCGCAGTGCCTCGAGTCGTGCCAGCGTGTCATCCGTACTGCCATCATCGACGAAGCAGAGGTGATGCGACGGGTCAGCTGCAAGGAAGGCACCGAAGGCGGCATCGTCGAAGCGATGCGCTTCATTGAACGCCGGCACCACGAGCACAGTCGTCGGATTCATCAATCCATCGCCCATTCGCGCTGCATCGAGTCGCGATCCACGGGAATAAACCTCACCGCCGCGCCGGGCACCTGCGACTTGATGAGGAGCCAGACAGGGCGACCCGGATATGCGTTCAGCACCAGCGAATCGCGCGCATGCAGGTCGCGCACGTAGATGTTCCCTTCACCGCGCGCCAGGAGCAACGGGGGGAACAGCGTAAACCCGGCGCGGTCTTCGAGCAGCCGCCGCAGGCACCGGTCACGCAGCACGCTGCCGGGCACTACCCGCGGCGTGGTGTCGGGAGACACCTGGAGCGCGATGAGGTTGGCTGAATCGGCACGAAGCGGCGCGAGGCGCCGGCCGAGTTCCGCGGCGTCGATGCGTTCCCGTTCGGCGCGGGTGAGCTCGCGTTCGAGCCCGCAGATATCGGCGCTGCGGTAGATCGACTCGGCGTCGGGGCGAGACACGCCTGCCGCCCACAGCCGCGCCATCACCTGCGCCCCCCAGCTCTCACGCACCAGCACCAGGGCATCGCGAACACCCGCATCGCGCGCCGCACGATTGATGTCGATCCGCATCGACAACATGCCGTTGCGGTATTGCTGCGCCCGGATGGGGACGAGCGTGACCGCCCCGATCAGGAGCGACACTACGCCCGCTACCACCACCCCACGCTGGAGTCCGCGCGACGTCGCGCGTTCCGCCAGCACCGCAGGTAATCGCGCGGTCCAGAGCGCGAGCAACGGCGCCAGCGGCAGCATGAAGCGGGGGCCGAGGTAGAACCCATCGTGCCAGTAGGCAAAATACGCCACGAGAAGGCCCGCTCCGCAGGCAATCCACCAACGGTCGAATGCGGTCGCGCGGCCGGTGAGCGCAAGTGCCGCGGTCGCGAACAGCAGTGACGGTGCAGCGCCCTCGTAGAGGTACGTCTGCAACCGCAGGAGATACAGGTTCACCAACTCGAGCCCACGCAGCGGCGTGTGTGCTTCGCCCCACGGGGACGGGTGAAAACCGAGTTCGTGGGTCGCGCCCCACATTGCGAGATACCCGAACGTGAACGGATCGCCGGTCTGCGATGCATTGACGAGCAGAAGGCCCGCGACCGGGATGGTCACGCCAAACCCGCTGGCCACCAGGGCGCCGACATGTCGCCCACCGCGCCGGGCCCGCCACCCCAGCCAGACGGCACTCGGCACCGCATACACCACAGCGTCGAGCGGGCGAATCGTCGCGGCGAGTCCGAGCGCGATGCCGCAGGCGAAAGCCGCGCCGAGATGCGTGCCATCGTCGACGGTCGCACGAACCAACAGCAACGCCGCCGCGAGGAGTACCATCGTGGTGGTGACATGGTTCATCGCCGAGCCGCCCAGGAAGAGCGCGAACGGAGCGAACGCGAACAGGAGCAGGGCAGCGAGGGCGGTGCCATCGCGCGGCTCGATCCGTCGCAACAGGCGCGCAAACAGCAACGCACTGATCCCTGCGGCAATCGGACCCACAAGCCACTCGGCGCCGACCACGGCACCAACGGCGAGGATCGCGGGTCCGCCGACCGGGAACTGCCCGAATACCCTGCCGCCCCAGTCGAGCAGGTGCTGGGCGCTGGTGAATTCGGGATGGGCGGGCGCGGGCAACCAGAGTTGCCCACTCGCGAAGATCCGCGCCTGATATACCTGGATGATCTCGTCAATCAGCAGCGGTCGAGCCGACAGCACCTGCTGCGCAATGACGATACAGACCGCGAGCACTCCGACGGCGATCAGCAGGTCAGCGGCAAAGCCCGCTCGGCGCCACCGCGCCCCAACCCCGCGCCACGCGCCGTCGCGCCAGGCGTTGGGCCACCGACGAAGGGCGATCACGCTGATCACGGCCACGCCAACGGCGATCGCTCCACCGCTGACCCAGCCGTCGAGACGATCGCGATACCACGGTGCCGCGTGACCGCCGGTGATCCAGTTCGCAAGCGGCAGCAGGCCCAACACCGCCAGGACCGCCGCCGCGACGCGGGTCACTTACTTCTCCTCCGTGCCTTCGTAGCGCGAGAGCTTGCGGTACAACGTGCTCGGATCGATCCCGAGTGCCTCGGCGGCGCGCGTCTTGTTGCCACCCTCGGCCTGAAGCACAAACATGATATAGGCTCGTTCGATCATGTCGAGTGAAGGATTCTGTTGCGCCCGCTCGGCGACCAGCGGTTCCTTCTTGCGTCGCGTGATCCGCTCGGGCAGGTGTTGCGGTTCGAGCAGGTTGCCCCGGGAGAGCACCACCGCGTGTTCGAGCGCGTTCTGCAACTCGCGCACGTTGCCCGGCCACTCGTACACCATCACCGCATCGAGTGCTTCGGCCGAAAGCGCCTTGGGGTCGGCCTTGTGCTCGGTGGCGAGGTCCTGCAGGAAGCGCTCGATGAGCAGGATGAGGTCGTCGCGGCGTTCGCGCAGCGGCGGCAGCGTGGCCGCGATCACGTTGATGCGGTAGAAGAGGTCCGAGCGGAAATTGCCGCGACGCACTTCTTCATCGAGATCGCGGTTGGTCGCCGCGATGATCCGCACATCCACCGGAAGCGCCTCGGTCGCACCGACCGGAATCACCTCACGCTGCTGCAACACGCGGAGCAGCTTCACCTGGAGCGACGGCGGCATCTCACCGACTTCGTCCATGAAGAACGTGCCACCGCGTGCCGCCGCGAAGAGCCCCTGCTTGTCGCGCACGGCACCGGTGAACGACCCCTTCACATGACCAAAGAGTTCGCTCTCGAGCAGTGTTTCAGGCAATGCGCCGCAGTTGATCGACATGAACGGACCGTCGACGCGATTGGAGGCGTCATGGATGTAGCGCGCCAGCACTTCCTTGCCGGTGCCGCTTTCGCCCTCGAGCAGCACGGTTGAATCGGTCGGGGCCACGATGTCGGCAAGGCGGAGAATCTCGAGAAAACGACGCGACTTCCCGATCGGGCGTGTCACGATCGGGCGTGGTCCACCACTGCGCCGTATCTCGGACTTGAGTTGGCGATTCTCGACCCGGATCTGCCGGTACTCGCAGGCCCGGCGCAGGATCGCGATCAACTCGTCGTTCGCAAATGGTTTCTGCAGGTAGTAGAACGCGCCCGCGTTGACGGCCTGCATCGCGCTCTGCAACGAGGCCTGCGCCGTCATCAGGATGACCGGCGTCATCGAATCGTGTTCCTTGACCGCCTGCAGGATGTCGAGGCCGGTCACCTGCGGCATGCGAACGTCGGTCAGCACGATGTCGGGACCGACCGTTCGGATCGCCTCGAGCCCGGCCTTGCCGCCCTGCGCCGTGGTCACTTCGAATCCTTCCTTTTTCAGGAGGATCCGGAGGGTATCGAGAATGCCCGATTCGTCGTCGATCACCAGCACTGCTGGCTGCTGGCTCATGCCACGTCCTCCCTGTTCCAGGTCGCCGGAAGAAAGATCGAAAAGGTCGTTCCGGTATTCGGTGCACTATCCACGAGGATGATGCCGCGGTGAGCCGACACCGCCCGCTGCACGATCGCGAGGCCAAGGCCGCTGCCGCCCTGGCGCCCAGTGACGAACGGCTCGAACAACCGCTCGCGAATCGCCGCGGGAATGCCGGGGCCGTCGTCGCGGATCACCAGCTTGACGCGTCGGTCGACGCCGCCGCTCGATGCCTCGCCCCGCCTTGACTCACTCACCGAGACCGTGATCGTGCCCGGCCCATCGAGCGCCTGCACAGCATTGAGGATCAGGTTGGTTGCGATCCGATGCAGCAGGTCCTCATCGGCTTCGATCTCCATCGGGTCGCCCTCGACGACGATCGTCACGCCGTGTGCCGCGGGGAGTTCACCCACCACGCGCGCCGCATCACGAACCAGGTCGAGCAGCGCGAGCGTCGTAAAATTGGCCGCACGCACTCGCGCAAAATCGAGGAACTCGTTGAGCAGCCGGTTGAGCCGTTCACTCTCGCGCATCACGAGGCGGGCCAGCGTCTGGTCGTCTTCGTCGTCACCGACCGACCGGGCGAGTTGTTCCACCGCGCTGCGAATCGCCGCCAGCGGATTGCGGATCTCGTGGGCCAGCGATGCGCTCAGTGCGGCCACCGCCTCGAGCCGCTCGGCCCGCAACCGGAGTTCCTGCAGCCGCTTGAGCTCGGAAATGTCGGTGAAGATCGCGGTGACCGACGGGTGCTCGCTGCCGGGTCGCTGAAAAGTGGTGGTGCTGAGGCCCACGGGAAAGAGCGACCCGTCGTCGCGGCGCACGGCCGCCTCACCGCGCGCGATGCGGGTCCGATCGCGAATTCCACGGGAAATCGCGTCGTGCAGCTCACGCGACTTCGACCGCAAGGTCTCGAGAATCGGCTCGCCCGGCACGAACGTGCTGGCCGACGCGCCAAGAATTCGCAGACCGCGCGGGTTGATGTAGCCGAGGCGACCCTCCCCATCGACCGTGATCACGCCGGATTGGATCGTCGCCAGGATCTCGTCAGCCTCGAGCCTGACCTGCTTGAGTGCCACTTCGAGGGCACGCTGCTCCGTCGCGGCCGAGGCGAGGCGGTTGCCCAGCACCGCGATCAGGCTGCCGATGAACGCGATCACGCCGACCTGCGTCCAGAACTCCGGCTCGGGAGTTCCGGCAGCATCGCTTGCAAGCAGGAGTGTCACCGCGACATAACAACTCGTCGCCATCGTCACGGCGAGCAGCCCGCGCCCGACCGGCAGGAGGAGCGCGTAGGCCGTCACGAGTGCCACATAGAGCGCGGCGACCTGAGTCGGCCCGCCGCGACCAAACCCTTCGAGCCCGACTCCACCGGGCACGGTCACGATCGGGCGAAAGGTCGTGACGGCAACGAGGGCCGTGATCAGTAGAATGTCGATCGTCGCCTGAATGAAGAGCGCCATCGGACTCAGCCCATCACGACTGCGGCGCAATCGGAGCGCAAGCCACGATGCGGCACCGAGTGCCGCGAGCACGGCCGTCACGGCCCCGAGGCGAACCTCGGGGGCATCACCGACTGCCGCGAGTCCGCCCACGACCAGGCCAACGGAAATGAGTCGCGCAACAAGGATTGCCGACAGCAGGGCGCGGGGACCTGGCACGGTGAGGCGATCGATCGCCCGTGCCGGGGTCGACGCCCTCACCGGACGTTCCCCTGTGTGGAGGCCCGGCGGATCGAGAGGTGGTGTGGTGACGGTCAAGAGGTCAGTAATATGCTCGCACGGGGCCGGTGATGCCCTGCGACACACCACTAGGGGTTCGCTGTGCAGCCGGAGCAATCCGCAGCCAGGGTCCGGATCGACAAGTGGCTCTGGGCCGCGCGCTTCTTCAAGACGCGGTCGGCCGCGACCGAGGCCGTTGCGGGCGGCAAGGTGGAGGTCAACGGCGACACCGTCAAGCCCGCGCGGACCGTGCAACCCGGCGACACCGTGCGCCTGCGCCTTGCGCCACACGAATGGGTGCTCGACGTGACCGGCACGGCGGAGCGTCGCGGCTCGGCCGAAGCCGCCGCCCAGCTGTATCACGAGACCGACGCCTCGCGCACCGCGCGCATCCGTCTCGCCGAGCAGCTCCACCTCGCACCCAACCTTGAATTTGCCCACGGCAAACCGACCCGGAAGGATCGGCGGGCGTTTGAGCGGCTGCGGGGGCGGCGGTGAGATCCGACGCGCCCGCTCCGACGTTGTCTCGTTGTGACGCAAACCCATGACCGGGATCCGGCGACGTGGCGCAAATCGTGAATGATGCGGCAGGCAGCGCCCCCGGAGGACCTGCCCGTCACCTGACCCTCGAGCGCGAACGCGGGCTCAGGCAGCGGCTGGTGGCTCGTGATGAACGGGCGCTCGCCGAACTGATCGACAGCACCACTCCGTGGCTCCTCGGTGTGGCGCAATGGATGCTCGGCGATTCCCAGGAAGCAGAGGACGTCGTGCAGGACGTGTTCGTGCGGTTGTGGCAGCAGGACCTGAGCGGGGAGGCCGGCGACGGTCGGGTCGTTCCGTGGTTGCTTCGGGTCACCCGCACGCGGTGCGTCGATCGGTTGCGCCGCAGGCGGCGTCGGACGCAGTACGAGGCCACCCTGACCGGTCCCGGCGCCGACAGCGCGAATACGCCACCGCACGAACCCAACGAAGCCGCGACCCCCGGATGGCACGTCCACCGTGGCATTCACGAAGCCCTCGCAACGCTGCCACCGGAACAACAGCGGGTGGTACACCTCGCCTATTTCATGGGACTGACGCAGTCGGAAGTCGCTGAGCAGCTCAACCTCCCGCTCGGCACGGTGAAGACCAGAACGCGGCTCGCGTTCGCTCAATTGCGCACCTTGCTCGCGCCAATGAAGGAGTGGCTCACATGACAGAACACCACTGGTTCGGCGACCATCTCCTGGAATTCGCCACGGAGCAGCTGTCGCCTGACGACGTGAGACTGGTCGAGGAACACCTCCGCCATTGCGTCGATTGCCGCACCGAGGTGGCTGCAATTCGCGACGACCTCCGCTACCTCCCGATGGGTGCGGCGCCGGTGCCACCGCGACCGGGGTTCAACGCACGCGTGCTTCGCGCGGCGGCCGGACCCACTACGCCCGGGCGCGTCAACTCGACGCCCTGGATCATCGCAGCACTTGCCGCCTCGACCGTGATCGCAGCCGGTATCGCATTGCAGCGTGATCGCGACGTTCGTGAGGTTGGCACCGCGATCGCCGCCCTGCGCGCCGACCTCGATGCGGCGCGGGCTGAAAGCGCCGCGCTCGGTGACACCCTCTCGATTGTGCGCAAGGCGGGAAAAGTCGTGTATGCATCGCTCACGATGCCGGGCCAACAGGGCGGTGTCGTGCTGTTCGACGATCCAACCACCCACCGGTGGCAGGTGGTTGCCCACGGACTCCCGGCGCTGCCAGCAGGACAGCGCTACCAATTCTGGTTCGTCTGCGAGAACGGAATGGCGCTTGGTGTACCCATGACACGTACCGCCGCCGGCCTGGCATTGCTGACAACCGACATGCCTGAGGCACCTCCGGGACGCGTGATGGGTGCGGCCATCACGATCGAGTCTGACCAGGACGCGCCCAGTGCGAGCGTGCACGGCCAGAAGATCGCGACGCTGTTGCTCTGAACCCCGAGGTCGACTCGATGCGGCGCAATACGAAGGGCAGGCGTGAGATACGCCTGCCCTTCGAGGTACCATCACGCGTGACCGACTTCGTTGATGCACGATCGACTTACGGCCGCTTCGGCTCCATCGTCCCCATCTTGTCCATCGTTCCCATCTTGTCGGTCTTGTCCATCTTGTCCGTTCTGTCCGTCGATCCCTTGTCCATGGCGCCCGCCGAGTGCTTCGGCAACTCGGCGAGGCCAACCACGGTGCCCGTCTTGCGCGAATAGATCGCGACATGCGAGTACGCCTTGAGATCGGTGCCGGCGGGGATCACGACGTCGTGTGCACCACGCGCCGACGCGAGCTTGGCCAGCTGCTTCGAGTTGCCGGGAGTGACGGTCGGACCCTTGCTCAGCACAACATACAGATCGGGGGCTTGATCGACGCGAAAGTTCTTGTCGAAACGCAGGACGTTGTGGCCATCCTTCATCGCGATCGTTATCTGGCCACTCGCCTTGCGCGACGCCGTGCCCATCATCTGCATCGCCGGTGCGGCCTGGTCCATCGCACCCATTGCACTGCTCGCCTCGCCCTTCTCCATCTTGTCCATCTTGTCCATCGCCTGGGCGGCAAGTGCGGCGGGGGCCGGCATCAGCGCGCCGATGGCAAACGCCGCGCTGCGCAGCATGCTCGTACGAATCATCTCGTCCTCTTCGGTCGGGTTATGGGTGCGCCCTCGTGACGCACCGCACCCAACCAACGACCGAACACCGCGAACGGATTTGTTCTACAACCCTCCGAACCAAGGATACCCCTGGTCTTCCCAGTAGCCACCCGGCTTGTCGGCGGTGAACGTCACGCGCGTGAGATATTTCGTGAGTTTGTAGCCAAGCTTGATCGGCGAATAGAGTCGGAGCGGCGCGCCATGATCCGGCGCGATCGGGGCACCACCAAACCCATCGGCGAGAATCGTCTGCGGATGCATCGCACTCGCGATGTCCCATCCGTTCATGTAGCCCTTGTCGAATGAGTCGAACTGCACGTAGCGCGCCGCGGGCTGCGCTCCCACCAGGTCGGCGACGACCGAGAAGGGGACGCCGCGCCACGACGCCACCGCGCTCCAACCTTCGACGCAGTGGTGTTCGACGCTGTAGTCGATGTGGGGAAGCGCGGCAATCATCTCGCTCGTGAACGAGGCCGGCGAACGCACAAGCCCGCCGACTTCGAGTCGCCAGCTAGCGGCGTCGCTCAGCACCGGCATCGCGTCGGAGATGTAGTACGACGGCATCCTCCCCTTCACCACCTGATGTGGTGGCGCGGTTGCACCGCACACCGCAAGGAGCTTTTCGCCGATCACCCCATTGGCGTCAACCACGCGGTCGAGCAAGGGCTTCAGGCGCGAACCGCCGTCCCAGCCGCACGCGGCCAGGGCCGCCGGCAGGACCGGCGCAATCCGCCGAAGGAAATCGCGACGATCGTGAGCATCAGCCATGGTTGGGAAACCTCCCCCGATACCGGCCCGTGAGAATCGCGCGCATTGACGCCGGATCAGCCACGAACACCATCGCCACATGCGCCACGATGAACGCGGTGAAGGTCCAGACCGACACAAAGTGCCAATACCGCGCGAGCTGATAGCCACCAAACATTGTCGTGAGAAATGCCAACTGCACCGGCTTGGCGATCGCAAATCCCGTGAGAATCGAGATCACCGCCAATACCAGGATGAACGTGTACGCACTCTTCTGGAGCGGGTTGTGCTTCCCCTGTGGCGGATGGTCGGGGCGGAACCGGAGGTAATAGCGCAGCATCTGCACTGATCCCGGCACATCGCGTGGCCGGAAGAGCAAGGCGCGCCACTCGCCGGAGAACACGAGGAACAGGAGGTACGCGAGGCCGGTGAGCGCGAACGGCCACGCCAGCGCGAAGTGCCAGCGCAGTCCGCCGGCGAGCCAGCCGCCGAGCTGGACGCTCTCGGGAATCGGAATGCGGGTGGCATCGAACGGATTCGGAAGGTTGAACACCGCGCTGTGCGGCCCGAAGTGCGCGTAGGCCGTGTAGATCTG
Organism: Gemmatimonadales bacterium; assembly: GCA_031388885.1. Lineage (GTDB taxonomy): Bacteria > Gemmatimonadota > Gemmatimonadetes > Gemmatimonadales > GWC2-71-9 > Palsa-1233. The sequence goes on from JANMSC010000152.1 coordinate 14,662, forward strand.
CAGTCCGCTCGCGATCATCCCGACCAGGAAGACGGCGTTGAGCCAGTGGGTGAGTCGGACGATGCCGCGGTGACGCAGCGCTGGCTTGACAGGCGCATCGATGCCAAGCGACTCGGCGTCGGGTATCGCGGTCGGCGCCGGACTCGGCGTGGCGGTCATGCGGATTCTCCCGGGGAGACGCTCGAAGCTACGTCAGTCCGCGGCTAAAGCCGCTACGGCTCGGCCAACCACCCGCTAAAGCGGGAACTCTTCGACTTGATCATTCGCGAGCCGTGCCGACAAGGCTGATCGCCGATTCCCATGCCGCCATCGCCGTGTCGAGCTTGCGTCGTTCGGCGTCGCGTGCCGCGGTGAGGGCGCGCGCCGAGACTCCGCCATCGGGCTGGGCGTACAGCGACGGATCGGCGAGTGCCGCGTCGAGGGCAGCAAGTTCGGCTTCGTGGCGCACCACATCGGCTTCGGCTTTCTCGAGCGTTCGCTCTGCTGCGCGGCGACGGGACGTGTCGGGTGACGCCTCGACGCGCGGTGCCGGACGCGCTCGCGGCGCCGCGGCCGCGCGGGCCTTGGTTTCCGCGGCATGCGCCGCACGGCGCGCCGCTTCATCGGCTTCCCATTCGCTGAACGTGCCCGGATAGTCACGCAGCCGGGCCTGATCGAGCGACCAGATCCGGGTGCAGAGGTTGTCGAGCAGCGCCCGGTCGTGCGACACGAGCAGAACGGTGCCTTCGTAAACCTCGATCGCGTCCTCGAGGACCTCGATCGATTCGACATCGAGGTGGTTGGTCGGTTCGTCGAACACCAGAAGGTTCGCCTGCTCCAGCATCATCACTGCGAGGGCGACGCGAGCACGCTCACCACCCGACAACGTCCCGGCGCGTCGCAGCACCGAGTCACCGGTGAACCCGAACCGGCCGAGGTGCCCCTGAATCTGTCCGCGGGTCCACATCGCACGACGATGCGCGATCAGGTCGTAGATCGTCTCCGCCGGATCAACATTGCTCAAGTCCTGCCGGTAATACGCCACGTGGGTCGACGGCATGACGCGCACCGCGCCATGCTCCGCCTTGCGCTCGCCGAGCAACGTGTGCAGGAGTGTCGATTTGCCTGCACCGTTCGGCCCGACGAGCCCAACAACGTCGCCGCGACGAAGAATGCCCGACCATGGTTCAAGCAACGTCTGACCTTCGACCGCGAGGCCGAGCTTGTCGGCCACGAGCACCTGATCGCCGCCACGCTCGGCCATGGTGAACCTGACGGCCATCACGCCACTCGCGTCGGGCGGTGGCGACAGGCGCGGCACGCGCGCCAGCTTCTTGCGCCTTCCCTTCGCCTGACTCGAGTTGCCGCCGGCAATGTTGCGGCGGATGTAGTCCTCTTCGGTGGCGATCTTGGCGTCCTGCTTTCGCACCGCACGATCGAGTGCCATCCGCCGCTCGGCGCGCTGCGCCACGAAGTAGGCGTAGTCGCCGTCGTAGGGCGTGGCCGTGCCGCCCTCGAAGTGGAGCACGTGATCGACCACTGTCGCCAGGAACGCGCGGTCGTGCGAGATCAGCAACACCGCTTCGTCGATCTCGCGCAGATAGCCTTCGAGCCAGCGTGCGGTGGCGATGTCGAGGTGGTTGGTCGGTTCGTCGAGAATGAGGAGGTCGGCCGGTGCGGCGAGCTGGCCTGCGAGCGCGAGGCGGCCTCGTTCACCGCCCGACAGCGTGGCAACATCACGGGTGCGTGCGGTCTCGGGGTCGAACCCGAGTCCGGCCAGCACGGCATCAACGCGTGCGGCCGCGGCATAGCCACCCTCGTGCTCGAATCGTTCGAGGTCGCGGGAGTAGCGGTCGAGCATCGCTTCGGTGCTGTGGTCGCCTGCCTCACCGATGGCATTCGCCTGGGTGGCGAGGTCGCGCTCAAGTGCGAAGAGATCGGCGAACCCGAGTGCGGCCGCGTCCCACACCGTTGCGGCGCCACCGAGGTCGCGGTACTGGTCCATCACCGCCACGCGAAGGCCCTGCACTCGCGTCATCGCGCCGCGGTCGGGCGCACGCGTGCCGGCGACCAGCTCGCAGAGGGTGGTCTTGCCGATGCCGTTGCGGCCGACAATACCCCAGCGCTCTCCCTGCGCCACCACGAACGTGACGTTCTCGAAGAGCGGCACGCCACCAAACGACACACCTGCGCCGCTACTCGAGATCAATGTCACCGTACAACTCCGCGAGACGGACGCCCAAGATAGCCGCGTCCAGCGAGGAGCTCCTGCTCAGGCGCCGGCCTGGCGTGTCGCTACGGTGTACCGCGGCGGGCTTTGGTCTGCCAGCGATTCCCGCTTGCGGCGGCGGAGTCGGTGACCTCGACCGTTGCGCCAGTGCTGTCGCCGTGCAGGGTCACGATCGGACGTCCCTTGCCGTCGCGCACGATCAGGCTGCCGCCGGTGGAATCGCCACGCATGCTGACGACTTCCTGCCCATTGACCTTGACCGACAACCCGCCGGGCGATCCTTGCACGTCGACGTTGCCGCTGTCGCCCATCGCGTCGGAATCGATCTCGCGCAGGTCGGACGCCACGCTCGCAGGCACCCACATCGCGACCTGCTGACCTGAGGGCATCAGTACCACGTGGCCGAACGGCACGAGGTCCATCGCCGCCGAGTCGGCGGGCTGCGCGCAGAAGAACGAGGTCTTGTCGTTGAGGTTGTGGCCATCGCGCACCGTCAGGCGACAATCGGCGAACCGGTCGGCGAACATCGCGTCGTTCAACTTGACCGTGACGATCGCCGAGTCAACGCGCCTGGGCTCTGAGCGAAGGAGCTGCAGGCGCGAAATGCCACCGACCTTCTCGTCGTTAAGGCGGAAGGCCATGCCGAGGAGCGGCACGTTGACTGGTCCAGTGCCCTCGACCAGTTCAGTGACGTGACGCTTGCCGTGCATCAGGCCGCTGTTGATTAGCATGCCAACGGCGAAAATCGCGAGCATGCCCAGCGCGATCCGGATCCAGTATTTCGGCGTCATCGGTCCCTCCAGCGGGGCGCAATCAGGTGTCTTCCAGAACGTAGCAGGGGGCGGCTTTGTTTCAAAAGTGGACGTCACACCGGTGAAACATCTGGCGCGACCGACCGAAGTCCTCGTCAGATCATGATCGAACTGCCGCCCTATCTTCCCCCATGCCCGCGCTCGACGCCCTCAACTGGACCAGTTCGTTCGCTCGCCTCCCCGACGCGTTCTACCAGCGCGTGCGTCCGATTCCACTCCCCGACCCCTACCTCGTCGCATTCAACCCCGACGCCGCAGCGTTGATCGGACTCGACCCCGACGCCGGTTCGGCGCCCGAATTCCTGTCCGGCATCAACGGCTCACGCGACATTCCCGGCACCCACCACCTGGCCGCGATTTACGCCGGCCACCAGTTCGGCACCTGGGTGCCCCAACTGGGCGACGGTCGGGCCATCCTCCTCGGCGAGGTGACCAACGACCGAGGCGAACGGTGGGAACTGCAACTGAAGGGCGCCGGCCCGACGCGCTTCTCGCGGATGGGCGACGGCCGCGCTGTGCTCCGCTCGACCATCCGCGAGTACCTCGCGAGCGAGGCGATGCACGGGCTGGGCATTCCCACGACCCGCGCACTGACCATCATCGGCAGCGATTTCCCGGTGTATCGGGAACGCACCGAGACCGCCGCGTTACTCGTCCGGATGGCACCAACCCACGTGCGCTTCGGGTCGTTCGAGCTGTTCGCGGCACGTCGGCAGCACGACGAGCAGCGGCAGCTCGCTGAGTACGTCATCGCGAATCACTTCCCTCACCTGCTGGCATTGCCTGAGACCACCCGTTTCGGCGCGTGGTACGCCGAGGTGGTTGATCGGACGGCGCGGCTGATGGCGCAGTGGACCGCCGTCGGCTTCGCGCACGGCGTGATGAACACCGACAACATGTCGATCACCGGGCTCACCCTCGACTACGGCCCCTACGGCTGGCTCGACGCGTACGACCCGGGGTACATCTGCAACCACAGTGATCACACCGGACGCTACGCATTCGACCAGCAACCGATGATCGGCCTCTGGAACTGCGCGCGGCTGGGTGAGGCGCTGCACCCGCTGGTGTCGGAAGACGCAGCGGTCGCTGCACTGGCCCGTTACCGCACCACGTTCGAGCAGGCGATCGGCGACGCGCTGCGCGCCAAGCTCGGACTCACGACCATCGAACCGGCCGACGCGGCGCTCGTCACGACGCTGCTCGAGTTGATGCAACAGGATGGCGCCGACTACACCCGCACGTTTCGCGCGCTGTCACGGTTTGATCCCGAGCACGTGGCGTCGCGCGATGCGTTCACCGCTGAGTTGCGCGACCACCTGGCGGCTGACGCCTGGCTCGGGCACTACACTGCACGGTTGGCACGGGAGGGGTCCGACCCATCGACACGCCACGCGCGGATGTTGCGGACCAATCCGAAGTACGTTCTCCGCAACTGGCTGGCGCAGGACGCGATCGTCAACGCCGAGACGCGGAACTACGATCGTATCACGGAGCTGTGGCAAGTGTTGCGTGCGCCGAACGACGAGCATCCGGCATATGAGCACTTCGCCGCCAGGCCACCGGCGTGGGCCGCCGCGATCGAGGTGAGTTGCAGTAGCTGATTGGGGCGCGTTACGGCGCGGCGTCGAGGAACTCCAACCCCTTCGCATCGTTCAACGTGTGCCTGAGCGCCCAGTCGTCCTCGAACAACAGGATCGACGCCCCCTTCGCATCGAACAATCGCATCCGCGCTCTCCCCTCGGCGAGCTGCTCGATCACCTCGTCGGGTCCGCGCACCCAGCGGGCGTGCTTGAACGGCAGCGGCTCCAGCTTGGCCGGTACGTTGTACTCCCCTTCGAGACGCGAGAGCAGCACGTCGAACTGCAGCATACCGACGGCGCCGACGACCGGCATGGGTCCCATCGCGGAGTCCGCGAAGAACGCTTGCGCCGCGCCTTCGTCTGAAAGCTCAAGCAAGACGAAAGGGGTCGCGACCACCGGCCTGGAGGGTTGCTCGCGAGTTGGCAGAATGC
>JANMSC010000196.1:0-1574 GCA_031388885.1 Gemmatimonadales bacterium
TCGTGGCCCGAGCAGCAGCACGCTTTTGCGTGACGTGGCGAGGATGGTCTCGAGTTGGCGAGAATACACGTGGTAAAATTACGCTGTGTTATTACCGGATGCAAGAATCTATGGCGACGACGGGTACGCGGGCCGCGGTCAAGTTGGTCATCACGTTGAGCGTGCGAAGCCGCACCGGTGGCGCGCCCTGCAGCATCAGGAAGCGCCCATCACGTGCGCGGTCCCAGCTATACCACGCCTGCAGGTACCATCCGGTGAAGAGCAGCTTCGGCGCGCCAGCCGGTCGCATGTCGTCGGCGGTTGGCGGTTGGCGCATCCACACCTCACCAAGCGTTGGCGTTGCGGTAGTAGATCGTGCGTCCGTCTTCACTCCACCGCCCTTCGTCGGCGCCGACGGGTGCGACCTGCACGCGTGAATCGGCGATTCGTCCTGCCGTGCGCGTAACGAACATCCCGTTCGTGCGACTATGCACGAGCCGCGTGCCGTCCGGCGAGAACCGGCACCAATTGCCCCCCGCCGGATCGACAACCGTCGGCGCAGTAGGTGCTGCGGCACGGAGGAGCTGCGGGCTCGGGTCCAGATATTCAGTACACTGGAGCGTGCCATCCCGAGACTCGTCGCTGAAGGTTTGCGTGGTGTCCAATCGCACCCCGGTACCAGAGAAATCGACAAGCAACGACCGCCCGCGCTGGTTGGGTCGCACTTCTGAGACGAGCAACGCCAGCCCGTTCCGAATCCGGTTTCGAGGCCGGAGCTCACCATCAAACGGCACCGCATCCGAGACCTGGCGCTGTCGCGCAGGTATGACGTATCATCCTACCACTGGAGGTGCGCATGCCCAAGGCCAAAGTCGCCATCACCCTCGACACCCGGACCCTGCAGCGCGTCGACCGGCTCGTCCGGGACGCGCAGTATCCCAACCGGAGCCAGGCGATCGAAGCGGCGATCGCCGCGCAGCTGGATCGCCTGGAGCGCCACCGGTTGGCCGTAGAGTGCGCGAAGCTCGACCCCGCTGAGGAGCGAGCCATGGCTGAGGAGGGCCTCGCCGCAGACGCCGCCGCATGGCCGGAATACTGAGAGGCGAGATCCGCTGGGCGGAACTCAACCCGACCCGCGGGAACGAGCAGGCCGGGCTGCGGCCCGTGCTGATCCTCAGCCACGACGTGTTCAACGAGCGCTCCGGGACCGTCATCGCGGTCGCGCTGACCAGCCAGTCGCAGCGCGCCGGCTTTCCCCTGACGCTCGAGCTGGCGAGCCCGAAGCTCCCGAAGCGTTCGTGGGTCAAGATTTGCCAGATCCGCACGCTCGCGACCGAACGCATCGGCCGGCGCATCGCGCGCGCGTCGCCCGAGGAACTCACCCAAGTGCTTGAAGGCCTTAACGAGATCATCGGCGCCTAACCATCGTGTGCAGCAGACAGACTAGCTGTTGTGGATAGAAATGCCCTTCACAGATGCCCTCTGAGCGACGATCGGCCGAAGGCCAATAGTCCGGGCACCCCCCGCGAGGCAGCTGAAGTTCGTATCCTACAGCCTCGTTCGGCCGCCATAGCGCTTCACGCTTCCGGTCATCG
>JANMSC010000239.1:0-10348 GCA_031388885.1 Gemmatimonadales bacterium
ACATGGTGCGTCCACCGAAATACTCCGCGGACTTCTTTTTCATGGCGTCATCGACCTTGTAGCGCTTGGCCAGCCAATCGCCGATGGGGAATGGCGCAGCACCATTCTCGATCAGGCAGAGCTCGAGCGTGTCCGGTGGGGTGGCCGTCGAATCGGCAGGGATCGCCACCTGCCAATTCTCGCACGGGATCCCGCCGACCGTGGACTTCGTTCCCATTGACCGCGGTGCGACCTCGACTCCCTTGTCCTTGACGTCAAACTTGTCGCGGTTCGCCGCAACGATCGAGTCGACATTCGGGATTTTCATCGGAAGGCGGTAGCCTGTCGGCGGCGTCGATCCGCTCCCAGGGGCGAGCATGCCGGCGAGCATCGTACGGAATGGTGCGGGTACGGCGACAGCGAGTGTCACAGAATCGGCGCTCGTGCGCCAGAGCACTCGAACGCTGGCGTCGGCGAATGCAGCGAACATCGCGTTGGACGCGTCGGGGACAATCGAGATCATCATGCCTACATCTCGGCCGTTGCTTCCCACGTGCATCCGCGTCACGGGAAGCGTGGTCATCATCGGTGCCTGTGCCGAAAGCGCGGCGGGCGGCGTGGCACTCACCTGAAATGTCATCTCGCCGACCGGCGCCTCCTGTGCGGACACGATAGCGGGCATCGCGATGAGCCCGGCCAAGACGCAGCACCTCAACCGCAGCGCGCTCATGGCCGCCGCCCCATGCCGCCCATCATTCCCGATGCGTCCATGTATCCCGCTGGGATCTCGAATGTGCTGGCGGGCACCGGCTTGCGCGCGATCGACGTGACTTCCATCTGCGCCTTGCCGTCGGTGGTCCACACCTTGAGTGGAAAGAGCCCCTTCTCGCGGATCTTCAGGGCCCATGCTGGTTCGCCCGATCCCCGCCCGCTCATCGACGGGAAGACGAAGCGGCCCATCCCGCTCGTGAGACACATCCGGGTCGGCTTCTCGCCCTTCGTGGTCAGCTCATAGTCGTCGCACTTCATGGCGGCCACGACCTGCGACGTGCCGAGCGTGGTGAGCTCTGAGTTCGCCACCCGCTCGGCGTCGTCCTTCGGCAGGTCGTCGAGCTTCATCACCATTTTCATGCCCTTGGCGCCACCCATCGCGGGCATGCCCGCCGGCATCGGCATCAGCATCGTCATCGACTTCGATTCAGGCTCGAAGATCATCCGGGCTTCCTGTCCAGCCATCGGTCCGGCGCTCGCCGGCATTGTCATCGTCATCGCGACCCGTTCACCCTTGACGAGCATGACGGCATTGATGTCGTCGCTCTTCGGTACTGACATGCGGACGTGGATCACGCCTTCAAACTGCTGCGCGCCGAGCGGCACGACGGTGAGCAAGGGAAGCGCGAGCAACATTCGGAACGTCATGAAAATCCTCGTGGCCAAAGGAATGAACATCACAGTACACGGCGTGGGTGAGATTCGAACTCACGAGACCCTCACGGGCCCGCCGGTTTTCAAGACCGGTGCATTCAACCGCTCTGCCACCACGCCTTTGCGAAAGCTACGGCAGCCCTCCAGGATCGGCGAGGCGAAACCTGTCAGTACCGGCCACACCTCAAAACTCCAACCGCGCAATCCTGCCACCGGGCCCCACCCCCCACGCCCTGCGTCCGGCGGCCCCGACGCTCCAGTACGCATGCGGCGATGAACTGTTCCAGCTGGCCGCATCGTCACGGGTCACAAAGAGCCCGCCCAGCGCGGCCACCACTGCGGTGGTCTTGCCGGCCTTTGGCACCACGGCAACGCCGAATAGCGCGCCGGGGGCCGATGGCCGTGCCCGCAGGGACCAGGTCTTGCCACCGTCGTGGGTGACGGCCACGGCGTGCGCGGCCGTGTCGCGCGCCATCGCGCTGATTCGCGCGCCCACGCCGATGCCGACTTTTGCGTCGCGGAACGACGCGGCCGTCATGCCGGCGCCATCACCCTTGACGAACGGTGTCGCAAACGGGGTCCAGGATCGTCCGGCATCGTCGCTCCGGAGCACGCGCCCCTCGGGGCTGCCGGTGGTGATCCAGGCATGCTTCGAGCGATGGCTGGTGACACACCCGCCGCTCGCTGCAAACGCGCCCTCACCGACGAGCGGTGCGGGGACGGCGGTGACTGGCAGGTGCGACCACGTGACCCCGCCGTTGTCGGTGCGCAGCACCAACGTGCGACCACCTGCGGCGTCACTGTACGCGACGCCACGCCGGCGATCGAAGAATGTGAAGCAGTCATAGAACGCCGCGCTGTCGGCGTTGGTGAACTGCAGCTCCCAGGTGGTGCCGCCGTCGCGGGTGTGAAAGATCCGCGATTGCGCGCCCGGTCCGGCGGCCAGCACCCACGCGATATTGTCGCTGAGCGCATGCACGTCACGGAACTCCAGGGTCGAATCGGCGCCGGCGACGGGTCGGCGGTGCCACGTGGTGCCGCCATCGGTGGTACGGAGCACCGTGGCGCGATGACCGCTCACCCACACGGTCCGTTCGCTCACGGCACTCACGGCCTGCAGCAACGCAGTCGTGCCGCTGGCTTGCTCGATCACCGCCGGCGCTTGTGCGCGCATCGCCGGAGCAAGCAAGACGACGGCTGCGACGGCGGCACGCATCAGTTGCCCCGCCTCAGGTTGCGTTCGACGCTCTCGCGAATCTTCTCGGCTTGCACGGCGCGGACGGTGTCACCGAGTTCACGAAGGACTGGGGCGAACCCGCCGTAGACGATGCCGTAAATCGACAGAATCGAGGACGACGGGACGTCAACCCAGCCGGCCGGCCGGTCTCGCGCTGCCGCCTCCGGATGGTACACCCCGAACAGCAGTGCCCGGGTGCGCTCGACATCAATCGGCCCGAGTGTCGGCGTATCCACGATCGGGCCGCCGAGCTTTACTGGCGCGGGCATGAGTTTGCGCACCAGGCCATGTGAGACGAGGTACGGGGTCAGGCCGAGGGTGTTGTCGGGATAGCTCCCGTCACTCCATGAGAAGTAGATCGGACGCTTGCCGATGTTGTCGCGGATCAGCAACACGGTCGCGAGGTCGCTGCGCTGCAGGTAATTCTGGCCAAACGTGATCGTCAGCGAATCACCGACCTGGTACGTCGGGCCTGGGGTCGCGACCACTTCGGGAAGTGTGGTGAGCGAATCGACGCTCAGGGCGAAAATCGGCGTCGTGGGTTTGACCCAACCGGTCGTCGGGGCAACGCCCAGCGGCATCGAGTCCTGATCGCTGCGGGGTCGCCAGAGCGCCGCCGCCGTGCCGGGATTGAAGTCCTCGTGCGGTCGACGCCGGATCTGTCGAAGATGCCAATCGGTGTTCATGAGCGACAGGTTCGCGAGGGTGACATCGCGTCGGACGCCGAGGACTTCCTGCGCAAACCAGAGCGGAAAGGTGTCGTTGTCGCCCGCGGTGATCAGGATGCCGTACGGCTCGATCGACTCGAGCATATCAACGGCAAAGTCATGCGCCAGCGTCTCGTGGGCGCGGGAGGCGCTGGTCCGATTGCCAAGAAGTGGCACCAGTGCCAGCGCAAGCAGCGGCGTGCCGACGACCCACCGGTGCCGGTCGTTCGTGCGATCGCCGAGCCACTCTCCGATGCCGCGGATCGCAGCCGCAAACCCCGCGGCAAACAGGACACCAGCGAACGCGAACGACGCGATGAAGAAGTAGTCGCGCTCACGCACTTCGCGCATCTCGGTGGTAATTGCTGGATCGCCGGGGCGATACGAAAAACCGTAGCGGAAGTTGAGGTAGAAGATCAGGAGCAGTGTCAGCGTGAACAGCAGCGTGACGGCGGACAGCCCCGCCCGACGATCGCGTCGTACCAGCGCGATCAACCCGCCCAGGCCGAGCGCGGTGAACAGACCGGTGGCGACGCCAGCGAAGCGACCGAGATCGCGGCCCCACTGCCATGACCAGTACTGCCAGTACATCGAGAGCTGTGCCGGGAAGTCGGCCATCCGCTGGCCCACCGGCGGCTTGCCGTATTGCACTCGAGCGAGCACATCGCTGAGTGCCTGCGAGAAGAAACCGACCGGTTCACCCTCGTTGATCGGTGGATACTGTGCGGCCCGGATCGGCAGGTAGACGTAGTTGATCGACAGGCCGACGACGACGGCGAGCACGGCGGCGGCGATGACCCGCGGACGCAGCATGGCGCGCCAGTCGGTCATCAGCACGTAGAGGCCGACAACGGGCGCGGCGAGTACGCCCATCATGTGGTTGGTGGACGAGAGCGCGAGCGTGTAGATGCTGAGGATGAGCCAGCGGTCGCGTCGTTCGCCCGGCGCTTCATCGGCCCACCGGATCACGAACCAGACGGTGAGTGCGATCGACAGGAGCGAGAGCGTGTACACCTTCTCGTTGACGGTAGACTGGTTCCACACCGTCCACGCAGCGGCGCTCGCGAACACCCCGGCGAACGCCGCCGCGATCCGCGGTCCGCGTGCGGGGAGAATCGCCCGGGTCCAGCGTTCCGCCACCAGGAACCAGAACGCCGCACCGGCCGCGCTGGTGGCGGCGGCGAACAGGTTGATCCGCATCGCATAATTGGCCGCGATCGGCATCAATCCCCAGACATGCGCCATCAGCGTGAACAGCGGGTTACCCGGCGGGTGAGGAATGCCCAGGACCTTGGCGGCCGCGATGTACTCTGACGTGTCCCAGAACGCGGTCGTCGGCGCCAAGGTGATGACGTAGAGCGCCATGACCGCCACGAAGGTGCCAAGGGCGCCGAGGTAGGGAGGGCGGGCGTGGGATGCGGTTTCCGTCAAAGCGAAACTCCTGGGTGTTCGATACTGGGGGACTCCATCAATGCCTGAACATTCTCACGCCCGTCATCACCATCGCAACGCCCAACCGATCGGCCGCCGCGATCACCTCGGCATCGCGAATCGATCCGCCGGGCTGGATGATGGCACTGACGCCGGCGCGGGCCGCTTCTTCCACGCCGTCGGGGAACGGGAAGAACCCGTCGGACGCGAGTACGGCGCCACGAATATCGTGGCCAGCCGTCGTCGCCTTGTGGGCTGCCAGGAACGATGCGTCGATTCGGCTCATCTGGCCGGCCCCGATCCCGATCACCTGTTCGGCTCGGACCAGCACGATCGCGTTCGACTTCACGGTCGCAACGGCGCCCCATGCAAAGCGGAGATCATTGAACTGATCCGCCGTCGGCTCGACCGCCGTCACCACGCGCCAGCCGCCTTCGTGCGGATCAAACGTGAACTGATCCTGCAACAGGAAGCCGCCGCGCAGGCGTTTCCAGTCGGTCTTGCCGCGCCCGCTCGCCACCGGAAGCTCCACCACGCGAAGATTCTTCCGCTCGGCGAACTTGGCGAGTGCGTCACCATGAAACGCTGGCGCGACGATCACCTCGACAAAGAGATCGGCCATCGCGTCGGCCGCGGCGCGATCGACCACCGTGTTGAACGCGATCACCGAACCGAATGCCGACATCGGATCGGTAGCGCGGGCCCGCTCGAAGGCAGCAGCGGCGCTCCGACCCACCGCGAGGCCGCACGGTGTGGTGTGCTTGATGATCGCGCACACGACGTGGTTGGTCCACGCGCTGACTGCCTGCATCGCCGCATCGATATCGAGCAGGTTGTTGAACGACAACTCCTTGCCCTGGCGCTGCGCCAGGTCGCCAATACCGCGAGGCTCCTCTGTCACGTACAGGGCGGCACGCTGCTGCGGGTTCTCCCCGTAGCGCAGCACCTGCCGTCGCTCCATCGACAGGGTCACGCGATCGGGGAGCGTCTCCCGGTCTGGCGTAAGGTACCCCGCAACCGCGTTGTCATAATCGGCGGTGTGGGTGAAAACCTTCGCGGCAAAATCCCGTCGCACGTCGAACGGAATGTCACCGGCATCAAGGAGGTCGAGGACTCGCGGATAGTCCCGGGCGTCAATCACCGGCAGCACGAACTCGAAGTTCTTGGCTGCGGAACGCAGCATCGACGGGCCGCCGACGTCGATGTTCTCGATCGCATCCTCGAAGCGCACGTCGGATGTCGCAATCGTGGCCTGGAATGGGTACAGGTTGACAGCGACCAGCTCGAAGCGGGCCAGTCCATGATCGTCGAGCTGCTTGACATGGACGTCGCGATCAGGGCGCGCCAGGATGCCGGCGTGGACGGCGGGATGCAGCGTCTTGACCCGCCCGTCAAGGATTGCCGGAAACGAGGTGATCTGGTCTACCGTGATGACCGGGACGCCCGAGCCGCGCAACAGCGCCGCGGTGCCTCCGGTCGACACGATCTCCCAGCCACGCTGCACGAGCCCCTCGGCGAACGCGACGACGCCGCGCTTGTCACTGACCGAAACGAGGGCACGAGGCTTCACCTATTCTCCATCGACGGCACTGCCGTCATGCGAAATCGAACGCTACCGGACGACCGGCGCGCGCTGCAGCACGCACCGCGGCCGGAAGCAGACGATGCTCCGCTGCGAGCACCCGCTCGGCGAGTGTGTCCGCCGTGTCGCCGAGTGTGACGGCGACCCGGGCTTGTCCGAGAATCATCCCGCGGTCGTACTGCTCATCCACGAGGTGCACCGTTGCCCCGGACTCCCGGTCGCCGGCGGCGAGCACTGCCTCGTGTACCCGCCGGCCGTACATCCCGTGGCCACCGTGGGCGGGCAAGAGGGCCGGGTGGATGTTGATCATCCGACCAGCGCACCGTTGCACGACCGCCGTCGGGACCAACTTGAGGTACCCCGCGAGCACCAGCAGATCCACCATGGCCTCGTCGAGGACGCGCGACCATTCACCGGCATCCCGCGGGTCGTCCAGTACATGCGTGGCGATCCCGCGACTGGCTGCGAGCGCAAGTGCGGGCGCCTGACGCTCGCTGACCACCAGCACCACCGCGACGCCCGGGTCGTCCGCGAGCTGGTCGCACAGCGCGATCAAGTTGCTTCCACGGCCGGACACCGCAACGGCGACGCGATAGGTCACAGCCTTTCAAGATAATGCCTTCGTCGATCGTCGGAGCCCGAACGGTCCTATGGAAATACTCCGGTTCATGACCGGAGAATCGCGGCGACGGCCGCCTCGAGATCGGGTGCCACGGGGATGCCGAGCACCTGGGCTGCGTTGACGTGGCGGGCGCCCTCACCCGTCCTGACGAGCATCGCCCGCGCGCCGATTGCCGCCGCTGCCTCGAGATCGCTGGGTTGGTCGCCAATGCACCAGCTCGCGGCGAGATCGATGTCGAAGTGTGCGGCGGCCTCGCGATGCAGCGCCGTCCCAGGCTTCCGGCAGGGGCAGCCCGCGTCGGGCACATGCGGGCAGAAGTAGGTCCCATCGACGCTGGCGCCGAGGGCGGCAAGCGCGTCATCGACCGCGTGCTGCACCCGGTGAAACGTCGGAACATCGAAGCGTCCGCGCCCTATCCCCGATTGGTTGGTGATGATGACGCGGATATATCCGGCGTGCTCCAGCGCGCGGAGCGCATCGGCGACGCCGTCGAGAAGGCGTACGTCCGACGGATTGGCGAGGTACCCGGGGTCGTCGATGAGCGTTCCGTCGCGATCAAGAAAGACGGCGGGCCGTGCCATGCGGTTGGGCGCCGCCTATCGCGGCCGGCGCACGGCCGCGGCTTCGCGGACCGATGGCGTCGTCGTCGTATCGGCTGGCGCTCGGCGGGTCGTGTCGGCTGGCGTTCGACGGGTGGTGTCTGGACGGACGCGGGTCGTCGTATCGCGCGGCGCCGGTTTGGGGATTTCGACGCTGCCACGAATCGAGTCTGCGACGGCCCCACCGACGGCGCGGACGCCGCGTACGACCACGACGTAACGCGTGCCGGGCACGAGTGGACTGCGTACCCGCACCACGAGCTGGGTCGAGAGCGACGGGCGTTTTTGCTCGAGCGTGTCAGGCGGTGTCGCGCCTTCGCGTCGGGGCACCAGTGGAGGGGCAACACGAACTGGTCGTGCCCGCGCGGCTGAATCGGACGGCACGAGGCTGTCTCGTGCAGCGCTGTCGTTTGCAGCGCGCGGGGTCGCGGCGCGATAGAGCGAGTCATGCACCGCGCGAGGGAGGGCGCCAATCGGCCCGGCGTCGAGTGAGTCATCCTGCGAGCGCATGATGATCGCGTCGGCCGCTATACGCAGTGCGGGGTCCACGGGCTGCGTGAGTGTGATGGTGATCGATAACGAGTCGCGCGGAGCGACATCGACAATGCGCGGTGGTAGCGTATCCCGTTGGAATGCCCACACTTCACCCACGGCTCCGATACCGGACCGCAGCCGCACCGTATCCCACGCCTCACGTCCACTCCGCCGGCGATTGTGATCCTGGTCCAGCGTAATGGTGACGAGGTACTCACCCTCGGGCATCGGGTGCATCCGGAAGCGACCGGCGGAGTCGGTCACACTGCGATACACCAGCGAATCGGGAAGCAACATCGCCTCGACCAGTGCCGCCGGGAACGCCCGCTGCCCGGCCCAGTCCACCGCACGTCCGCTCAGCTCGTGCGTGGGGAGCGCGCCGCCCGTCGAAAAAGTGACAATCGCCGCGGTGTCGGACACGTTCTGGCGGAGGTCGCGCAGCCCCCGCACCAGTTCGACGCGGTATACGGTGTTCGGGCGCCAGCCGCCGCGCGGCTTCACCGCGATGCGCGTGCGGTGCCACGCGACGCGCGGAACCTCATTGCCGGGGGACAGCAGGACCAGCCGCTCCAGGTCGCCGCTGCCGATTCCGAAGTTCGGTGAGCTGCCCTCGGAAATGACCTCGTCAAACTGGAACTCGACCCACCCGTCAAAACCGTCCAGCACGGCAACGGATTCCGGGATCGTGGCGATCAGCCGCGGGGGCGAGGCATCCGGTGGGCCGCCGGGAGGTGGAGCCATGCGGGCGCATCCGACGAGCGCGAACAGCGCCACCGCAGCGCGTGTCAGTCGCCGCATCCGAGGGCTCGGCGCTTGTCGCGCAAGGTCACTGCTTGTGATCGCCATGCCTCGAGCTTGTCACGCTCTTTCTCGACGACCGCCACGGGCGCGCGCTCGACGAATGCGGTGTTGGTGAGTTTCGCCTGCTGCGCGGCGACGAGCTGCTCGAGTTTGTCAGCCTCGGCACCGAGTCGGGCGCACTCCTTGTCGACGTCGACGAGGGCGGCGAGAGGTACGCTGACCTGAGACGCATCCGATAGTATCACGAAGGCGGAATTCGCAGGCGGTTCGCCGTGCTGCAAACTCATCGATCCGGTAAACCTCAGGAACGTATCCAGTTCCTGCATTACAGCTGATCCAGTGACAGCCGACGGATGGGACAGGAACACCTCCTGGAGCTTGAACCCGGGAGCCACACCATACTCCGCTCGCTTGATGCGGACAGCCGAAATCACTTCCTGCAAGGCTGCGAACTCAGCGAGTGCGGTTTCATCCGCTTTTCCCTCACTCAACGTGGGCCACGGTGCGATGCTGATCGAGTGCGCCTCTGTGGCTCTCAGTCGACTCTGCGGCTCTGCGTGCGGCAGGCGTTGCCACAGCGTCTCGGTGATGAACGGCATGATCGGATGCATCAGGCGGAGCGCGACGTCGAAGACATGCGCCGCGACGGCTCTGGCGGTATCGCCGCCAGGTTGGGTGCCGTAGAGCCGGGGCTTGACCTGTTCGAGGTACCAATCGGCGAGGTCACTCCACATGAAATGGTAGAGCGCGGCCGATGCCTCGTTGAGCCGGAACCGCTCGTAGTGCCGAGTCGCGTCGCCGATCGTCGCGTGGGCGCGCGCCAGGATCCAGCGGTCCGCGAGGGTGAGCTGGTCATCGGGAATGTTGGCGAGCCGTGGCGCGTCCTGCTCAAGATGTCCGAGCAGAAATCGGCCAATGTTCCAGAGCTTGTTGGCAAAATTGCGCCCGGGTGCAAACGACACATCGAGGTCTGCCGGGTCGAGAATTACGTCGGTGCCGACAGCCATCCCGCTCACCATCGTGTAGCGCAATGCGTCGGCGCCGAAGCGGTCGATCACCTCGAGTGGATCGATCCCGTTGCCCAGCGACTTCGACATCTTGCGATGGTGCGTGTCGCGCACCGTGCCGTGCAGGTACACGGTGTGGAACGGAACCTCACCGCGAAATTCGATACCCGCCATGATCATCCGTGCGACCCAGAAGAACAGGATCTCGGGTGCGGTGACGAGCACGCTCCCGGGGTAGAACGTGCGGAGGTCTTTGGTGTCGTCGGGCCAGCCCAGTGACGAGAAGGGAACGAGCCAGCTCGAGAACCACGTGTCGAGAACGTCCTCGTCCTGGCGCACGGCGCCACCACACGTTCGGCACGCGTTGACGTCGGTGCGGCTCACAATCGTCTCGTGGCAGGCGTCGCAGTACCACACCGGAATG
>JANMSC010000437.1:0-2145 GCA_031388885.1 Gemmatimonadales bacterium
ACACCACTCCGCAGCACGCCCAGGCAACGCATCGGCAGCAGCCACAACATCCACAGCAGCCACAGCAGCCACAACATTCCCCGTTCACGCATCTTACCAGAGACTCGAAGCATGCTCACAGCAACCCGTGCACGGAAAAGAAGCACGATCCTGGCCTCGGCCGCGATGGTCCTCGTTGCCTGCGGACCATCGGGCGACGTACGCGGCAGCGACACCTCGCAGCCGGTATCATCAGCGCAACCGGCGGCGACGCCTCTTAGTGTAAGCCCGCTCGGTATCGGTGCCATGCGCGCAGGCATGACCGTAGGCGAGGCGAGTCAGGCGTTAGGCGTGCAACTTACGGCGCCGGACTCGGGAGCGCCGTGCACGCAGATCCGCCTCGATGCCGCCTCGCCCACCGTCCTCCTCATGGTCCTCGACCAGCGGATCGTGCGCTTCGATGTGACCGACACTAGCGTGGCCACCGACCGTGGCGCACGCGTTGGCAACACCGAAGCGCGCATTGCGGATCTCTACACAAATCAGCTTCGGACTCAACCGCACAAGTACACCGATGGCCACTACCTCATCGTGACCCCCACCGCGCCGGCCGACAGCTTGTATCGCCTCGTCTTCGAGACAAACGGACAGCAGGTCACTCGGTATCGCGCCGGATTGCTTCCAGCGGTGGAGTGGGTGGAGGGGTGTGGCTAACCCCCAATAGCCCGCCTAGTTCCGGGCCGGCACTCGGCCCGCCGTGTACGGGGCACCCGCCTTCTCCACCTCCCGCTCCAGCGCAGGAATGTCCGACTCCACCAACTGGCGCAGTTTGGCGAGTTCCACCGCGTACAGCTCCGTGGCAATCGCGAGCTGTTGCTCGTGGGTAGTGGTCGGCCGACCTAACGAGCGCCCCTGTTCTCCACTTATGCCGTTCACCCGCTCGGTGATGGAGGCCGGAGTGGCTTCGCTGCGGCTCGCCAGCGCCCTGTCACCCGAAAGTTCGCGAAGGATGAGGCCGAGTCGCTTCTGAAGCTCGCGTGTCTGGTCGTGCAAAACGCGCGGTGCACTCGGCGTTTGGTCCAGCGCGCGCTTGATCTGGTCCAGCTTCTGATTGGTCGAGGCCGCAAGATCGAGCGCGCCGGCCATCGAGCGCCGAGTGTCCTGCAGTCTGGCCTGAAATACGCCGCGCACGGCGTGATCGGCAAGGGTTACCGGCGCACCGGGCAGGGGTAGCACATTAAAGCGTTTCTCACCGGCGAGTGGCGTGACCACTCCACCCACGCGCTGCGCCAACGAGACGCTGTAGGTACCAGGAACAGCATATGGGCCGTTGACGGCTCCATCGAAGATGGCATCGAGGTCACTCACCGGACGCGGAAGCACATGTGCCGGGAGTCGCAGATCCCAGGCGACACGCTGGAATCCCTTGGTCGACGGGCCGGAGATCGTGCGGATCGGCCGGAGCGACGAGTCACTGATCGTTAGGAGAATCGACGGCGCCTCCTCCTCGGCCTCGGCGCGCATCTGGTCCGGCGTGGGATAGACGATGGGTTGACCCGCCTTGTCCGCCGCCTTCTCGGCGTCGAGGCGCGTCTGCTTGAGCGTCTTGAGCGGTTCCTTGAGATGGTAGGTGAGGACCGCTCCGTACGGCGGATTGTCGCCGGCGTATAACATTTCGCCCTGGAAGGCCTTGCCGCGCCCACCGTATTGCTGCACCGGGACGTAAAGCTCGGCGTCTTTAGGCTGGAAAAGGGTGGCGGATTGTGCGAGAATGTCGCTCGTTAGGCGAAGCGGCGAATAGTCATCGAGGATATAGATGCCCCGACCAAAGGTGCCGATGACCAGATCGTGCTCGCGCTTCTGGATCGCGAGGTCGTGCACCGAGATGGTAGGGACGCCGGCAATCTTGAACCAACTCTGCCCTGCGGTTTTGCTGGCGAAGGCGCCGAACTCGGTGCCGATGAAGAGCAGGTTCGGATCGACGAAGTCTTCGGCGAAGGCGTGGGTGGAACCGCGCTTGGGCAAGTCGCCGTTGATGGGGCTCCAGGTGCGACCGCCGTCGGTGGTCTTGACCGCATACGGCGCAAAGTCGCCGTTCTGATGGTTGGTGAATACGGCGTAAGCGGTATTCACATCATGCTGCGACGCTTTGAGGCGGGCCACATA
>JANMSC010000357.1:0-2052 GCA_031388885.1 Gemmatimonadales bacterium
CGAATTGCAAGCGCGCAACATCCACTGCTAACTACGAGCAGCATCACCAAGCGGACACGTCCCGCCCACTGCGGGCGGTTCCGCACGGTGGTGGTGGTGGCGGTGGTGGTGCGCGGCTGGGGGCGAGCGACCGGACGTGTCATGGGGACTCGAGAGAGAGAAATTGTCTGGATGTGGTCAATGCAACCAAGCAGGGCGTAGCGCGCTGTGTTTGGAGCGTGCAGAGTGCCGTGTCGCCGACGCTCGGGGCGCCGGAACGCCGTCGCGCAGCGCTCATACCGCGATGAGACCACGGTGGGTCATCGGCGTGTGAGCCGGACGATTCGCTTGCAGATAGGCGCGAAGGCTGTCGATTGCCCGGACGCCGGTCATCGTGCGTCCCTCGCCCTGTTGCATGCTCGCTTCGCCTGCGGCGACGACCGTGTATTCGCGCGTGGGGTCCGCCGATGCACCGGCGATCTCAACGCGCTGCACACGGGTTCCCGGCGGGTTGTTAAGCCGTACCGTGGCCCGCATGCCGGCAAACCGCATCACGTAGCCGCCCTGCTGCCGAAGCAAATCGCCAGAGAACGTGTTTTCGATACTCTGCTCCAACATGCGCCGGAGTTCGGAGCCCGTGAGGCGCACGGTGAACAGTTCGGGATTGGTGGGAATCATCTGCCAAAGGTCGCCGGCGCTGATCGGTCCTGGAGGAGTCGGCGTGCCATACCGCCACCCGTGCGAGAGCGCCACCTGCGCCCCGGTTGCCTTTAGATAGGCCTCGGTGACGAGGTTGTCGATTGGAGTCTCGAGCACGGTACCGCGGTGTAGCAGCACCGCAGTCTCGCCGACGACCTCGTCGAGCGCTGCGCGATGTGGACGCAGCGTTTCTTCGACAACGCGCGCGACCATCGGATTGACGTCGGCGTCCGCCACCACCGGCAGGAGCATATGCCGAAAATCGCTGACCCGTCCATTGGTGATCTCAATATCGAGGCGGGTGAGGTAGGAACCGTGCGCCCCCGACTGCGTGATGATCGTTCCGCCGACGACCACCGCTTCGGCGAGCACGTCGTGTGTATGACCGCCCAGAACGACGTCGATGCCGTCGACAGCGCGGGCGATGCGGACCTCTTGGGCAAAACCGTAATGAGAGATGAGGACGACCAGGTCCGGTCGCTCGCGCGTTCGCACGTCCGCGACAATCCTCGGGAGTACGTCGAGGGCATCGAGAAAGCGCAGTCCCGCGCCGAACGCCTGCGGCATTGTTCGGCCGACGATGGGAGATGTGATGCCGACGAACGCAACTCGTGCACTGCCGACCTCCCGGATCTCCGTTGATGCGAATTCAAGCGCGCCCGTATCGGCTCGCGTCACGTTGCTGGCGATGAACGGGAATGACAGATCCCGTACGCGCTGGCGTAGGACGGCTGGACCGAAGCCGAACTCCCAATTGCCGAGGGTCATGAGTTTGACTCCGAGCGCGTTGAGCGCGGGTACGATGACGGCGCCCTCGGTCCACTGTGCCGGTCCGGTACCATGGATCGCGTCGCCACAGTCTACATGTACGCACGCTCCGTTGGTCTCGGATCGGATCTGATCCACAACGGCGCGAATGCGCGCGAACCCTCCCGCCCGCCAGGCCTCCGGCTCGCCCTCTCGCCAACGAAGCTCCCAATGCGGTTCCACATGGGCATGCGTGTCGTTCTGTTGAATGAGCGTGAGTCGCTTCACGGTGATGTGTACGGAGTTGGAGGGACCACTCGTACCCTCATATTCTTTCAGCGATCCGACCCTCGCACGTGCGGTACGCGCGTCGCCAGCATTTCCGTCCCTCAGACTGCCGGGCGCGCGCCATCGCCGCGCCCTTCCCACCCGGCTGATTGCCATTTGTGTGATGCGCCAGTAGCTTGGGTCCAAGTGAACCACCGGCGCGTAGGTTGAAGCTCCTGCACGACTTAGCGCTTCCCATCCCATGCCCTTCGTCGGCACGGCGTCGGAGGCCCAACGTCACGAGCTCCATACGTGGTCGGAGGTGGTTTTCCTTCGACGTCGCGGAGTACTCCGCGCTGG
>JANMSC010000361.1:0-12941 GCA_031388885.1 Gemmatimonadales bacterium
TGGGACCGTAAGTCAATGAATCACAACGGTGTAGAAATTCAAACAGGGGTCCGTTGCTGTGACAAGAGGGACGCCCGACAGCCCGATACCCACACACCGGTCGAACCATGTGCCACAGCGGACGCCCCAATCGCGCGGGCCGCCTCGATCACCGAGATCGCCTGCTGGGTCCGCTCGGCCGCGACCGACAGCGGATACACCTCACCGCGCAGCACGTTGGCCTGGATCAACACCTTTACAAAACGATCGAACACCGCGGTGCGGGCATCGACCTCGTGGTGCCGAGCCGCGCCGACCGCCAATGCCTGCGCCCGGATCGCCGCACATTGCTCGTCAGAAGTGCCGCCGGTGTTGACGAAAACGGTGTGCACGACGAAGCCACGCTCGGTCAGACGGGGAACGCAGTACGACGTATCGAGCCCGCCGGAGAAGGCGAGCGCAAGGACCGGCTTATTCTGCATAGTGCATAAATATGCACAAACACGTAGTTGCGCAAGCCCTCTCAGCGATGGTCAGTCCGGATCGTCATCGGCAACCCGCCGAATGGGCACCTACGCAAAGGGGCGGTAACGTGCCAACGTTGCCGCCCCTTCTGCCCCTCGGCCATGCGCCTGCTAGCGCTTGGGTCCCGCCGACTCGGTGGTGGTGAGCTCGCGAATCGCCGCGAGCGACCGCTGGCGCAAGCGCTCCCGCCGGTCGATCGCGGCGGCGCCGATGCGGCGGTTGCCCACCTGACATGACGCGGCATCCACCCCGCAGAGGGCGGCGAGGGTGCTCAGGGGCGGCGCCGCGATCAACGTCGTGTTACCCGACGACCCATCAAATAGCGCCTCGCCAAAATGCACCACGAGATTGTCACTGGTCTCCCGCTGGTAGATCCAACTCTCGATGCCCCCGCTGGAGACGACCCGCGTGTCGGGTTCACCGTGCCGGATAAGAATGACGCCGCGATCGTCGATCATGCCCTGTGTCGGGACGAAGTCACGCAGCATCGAACTGCGACCCGCGATGTAGTCGTAATCATCGCCCTCAGCATTCGAGGCCCGCGCGACTGGCACCTTACCACGCTTCGGACGGACCCGGAAATCGGCCGTGGCAATATCGAATCGACGCACGTGTTCGCCAAAGCGCCCGCCCGGGGCAATGCCATCGCGGGTGTCTCGCGAACTCCAGATGGTGCGCAGCAGCGTCACCCGCCCCGCAGCACTCGCCGCGTCGAACGCCTGCAACTCATTGCGGGTCGCGATCCACGAAATGTCGGCGCGGTAGAGGCCCCAGTCTGAAGCCGATACAGCTTGCGCTGCACCAGCGATGTAGCTCCGCATCGCGTCGATACGTCGGCCGGCGCGCGCCTCGGCACGGGCACGGGCGAAGGACACCAGGGTCGAGTCCAGTGCTACAATCTGGGCCTCAACAACCGGCGTGTAGGGCGGGGCGAGCAGTACCGTCGCCAGAGCTCCAACGGCAAGGATCATGAACATCCGACGCTCCAAGAGAGGGGTACTTCTCACGGGGCAAGGAGGAGGCCACTCTGGCGGGAGCTGCAACTTGGCACTCAGCAACGGGTTGCGCGGGATGGACCGCAACGCCGGGCGGGCCGGTGTCCATCACGAAGGGCGTTCGCGACCCATGTCGAGACGGGTCACGGTCTGGATTGGAAGCCGATACCGTACTGAAGATGCAATGCGTAGTTCATCAGCTTTGCGTGCCCATCAGCGATCGGCACGTTGAGATACGTCGCGGTCGTCTTGGCCGTGAGGCTGCCGTACGTGTATGGCACAATCTTGAATCGTCGCGCGATGCTTCCTTGCACCGTGGCGCCGCTGAACTCGTAACGCGACCCGAACACACCGTTACGCGTGCCGTACGACTTGTTGCGCACCGTGCTGATCGGCACGGCGTAGGTGGGACCGGCACCAACTCCGAGCTCCCAGCGCCGGCGTCGCCAGAACCGCTGCGCAAGCAAGTGATTGACGCCGTTCGTGATGCGGAAGCGGGTCACGTCGGGTTGCGGCAGGTTGTCGAGATAAAGCTTGTGATGGTTGTACTCGAAGCCCCACCCGGTGTTTCCTGACCAACGCGAAATGCGGACCGCGTAGTACCACGTCGGGCTCCACGGCCTGGTGGACCAGTCGGCGTCGATCGCGATGTCGGGCTGCCCCTGCTGCGAAAGCGTCAGCGTGGTGGGGACGTTCCAGGCATCGCCGAACCAGCCTTCGGCACGCCACTGTGCCCGGGCGGGGGTAGCCGACCCGGCGGCCCATATCAGGGCGAGCAACGGTCCGGAGAGCGTTCGGATGGCCTGCCGGGTCATTCGCTGGCTCACGGATCGAGGGAAAATTGCGCCCCAAGCATAAGGGGTCCTTAGCGCCGTGGAAGGCGATCCTGAGAAGGCGTTAGCGACACCAATCCGGACCACGCATCCGACGGGGTGCCCGCCGACGATTGGCGCCCGGTGTGTGGGTATCGGGCTGTCGGGCGTCCCTCTTGTCACAGCAACGGACCCCTGTTTGAATTTCTACACCGTTGTGATTCATTGACTTACGGTCCCATGTGGGCGGCAGCACGCAGCCGCTGGCGACCGACTTATTCAGGGAGGAAACATGCGTCGAGCAGGGTTGGTCATCGCGGGTCTCGTTCTCTGTGCACCGGTCGCCGACCTGGCAGCACAGAACAAGGGAGCGTTTGAGATCGGTGCCTTCGGTCGGTACACGATCAGCTACGATGACTCGTATCAGACCGTTGATAAGTCGCGCAACAAGTGGGGCGGCGGCGGGCGCATCGGGTACTTCATTGGCGACAACTTCGCCCTTGAGCTCGATGGCAACGCAAATCCGACCGACATCGTTCCGAATGCGGTTGGCATCTGTCCGAACTCCACGAGCTGCCCGTTGCTGCACCGTAACGCAAACCTTCGCGGCGTGTTCAACTTCGGTGGTGGTGGACTCGCGTTCATGTTGGGCGCAGGCGCCGGCATCACGAAGCTGACCAAGGCCATCGACCACTCGTCGTTGAACCTGACCGGCCTCGCTGGCATCCGCCTGCGCCCAGCCGATTGGTTCAACATCCGCCTCGAGGGTGTGGTCGATTACATCCCGAGCGGCTGGAACGACGAAGCCAACACGAACATCGCGTTGCAGGCGGGCGCGTCGCTCCTCTTCGGTGGCTGCGATCACGATGGTGACATGATCAGCATTTCGCCGACGTCAGCGACCCTCGAGCCGGGTCAGAGCCAGACCTTCAGCTCGACGGCGACGTATTGCGGCAAGGATGACGCGGTGGTGTATCGCCTGACCGGCCCGGGCACACTTGATTCTCTGACCGGCCGCTACACCGCGACCACCGAGGGTACGGCCCAGGTGACCGCGTGGAGCAAGAAGGGCAAGCTGACGTCGACCGCCAATGTTACGGTGCGTCGTCCGCCGCCCCCGCCGCCACCGCCGCCTGCTCCGGCTCCAATGCCGCCGCCGCCGCCGCCACCGCCCGCGACGATCGAGCTGTCCATGGTGCACTTCCGCTTCGACCATTCGGACCTCACCGCTGGCGGAAAGGACACCCTGATCGCCGTGGCGAATACGCTGAAGGAGCGCTCGACGATCAACGTCGATGTGATCGGTCACACCGACTGGGTCGGTACCAACGCCTACAACATGAAGCTGTCGCAGGCGCGTGCCGAGACGGTTCGTCTCTTCCTCATCGACCAGGGCATCTCCGCTGACCGGATCATGGTCAAGTGGCGTGGCGAAGAGGAGCCGATGGCAGACAACAACAGCGACGCAGGACGCGCCCTGAACCGGCGCAGCGAGATCAAGCAGAACAACTGATCTCGGTTGCACGAATACACCACGCCCCCGCAGGCATGTGCCTGCGGGGGCGTGGTGTTTTTCGCTTCTTGCTTCTCGATCAATCCGCTGCGGTCAGCAGCTCGTGACGCGGCGTCAGGTACTCCCGCCGATACATCTTCAACAGCTCGAAGAAGTACGTCAGTGCCAGTGGGCCGATCAGCAAGCCGAGGATGCCGAGATAGCTCACACCGGCGACCGCGCCAACAAGGGTGATGAGTGGGTGGATCTGTGCGTACCGGTTCGACACCCACGGCCGGATCAGGTTGTCGACCTGACCGACAAGCAGGGCACCATACACGATCATCGCAACCGCCATCCCGGGCTGGTCGCTAAAGAAGAGGACGATCGCCGCTGGTCCCCAGATCATGCCGCTGCCGACAACCGGAAGGATTGACAGGACGACGGTGACAGCTCCCCAGAACACGGCGTTCCCCAGCCCTGCGACCCAGAACGCGAGAGCGACCAGGATGCCTTGAATCAATGCCGAGAGGCCGGTCCCAATGACCGTGGATTTGGTAACCGCCTCGAACCGCGCCTTCAGGATCGCCACGTTCTCGTCGGAGAACGGGATGTACGGACGCAGTCCGCGCCATGCGCCAGCGGGGTCCATCAGGATGAAATAGAGCCCGAAGAAGGTGAACAGCAGGTTGAGGGCGATCTGGGTCGCCTTGCCAAGCAGCGCGAAGGCGCTCCCGCCAACAACAGAGATGATCTGCGATCCAGCTGCCTTGATCTGTGGGCCGATCGCGTACGGCCCGATGTGCAATGTGTCGAGTCGGCCCAGCACGGGCGATGCGAGAATACTCGCGACGGCACCCTGCGCCTGACTGACGAGCAGCGAGATCATCCACACCAGCGGAATCACGATGCCGACGAGCGCCACGATGATGCAGATCACGCTCGCGATCGCGCGGTTGCGAACCCTTGGCAGGAGCCAGTCGTGCAGTGGAGCCAGGATGACGTAGAGGATCGGGGCCCCGAGAAGTCCCGAGGCATATGGCACCAGCGCCAGGACGATGACAACGCCGAGGATCGCGACGAGCCACGCGGCCCGATTGTGATTGGTGTCGAAGACGGACATGGACTTGTTACCTGTTCTCTGGTTGAGAGGCCAACTGGGTCAGCACGGGCCGCAGAGTCTTCCACACATGCTCCGCTACCCGTTCCGCTCCTTTCGCGGTAGGGTGCACGCCGTCGGCCTGGTTGAGGGCATCGACGCCGGCCACGCCATCCAGCAGAAACGGCAGGTAAGTCGCGTCGAACTCGCGGGCGACGGCAGGGTAGATCGCGCGGAACTGCCCGGCATACGCGCGGCCGAGATTGGGCAGTGCTTCCATGCCGGCGACGATGAGATGCGGTGCGGGCGTGAGTGCGCGGGCGCGTTCGAGCATGCGGCGCAGATTGGCCCGAAGCGAATCGGGTGACTGTCCGCGAAGGCCGTCGTTGGCGCCCGTTTCGATCACCAGCACGGCGATCGGGCCTTGGCCCAGCAACCAATCGATTCGGCGCACCGCGCCGGCAGAGGTCTCGCCGCTGACGCCGGCATTCACCACTCGAAACGGCAATCCGGCCGAGTCGATCCTGGATTGTACCCGAGCCGGAAACGCCTGGGATGGCGCCAGGCCATAGCCTGCGGTCAGCGAGGTTCCGACGAAGAGGACGACCCCGCGTTCGGCGGCAGCCGGTGCGTCAGCGGCACTATTCTTCGATACGTCGAGCGGACGACTTACCGGGCCATTATCCCCGGCGCACGCAGCCAACAAGAGCGCCGGCTGCCAGATGCATTGGCGCCACGCAATGATCTTGATCGACACCACCGTGTCCTGTCTCCCTGTCGGAGCTCCAGATGCTCGAATGCAACGCCATTGGCCACGATTATCTCTCCGCCGGCCGACGGCTCACCGTACTCAAGGATATCACGTTCCGCCTCGAGGACGGTGGCTTCCTTGCCATCGTCGGCCCGTCGGGGAGCGGCAAGACCACTCTCCTCGGATTGCTCGCCGGCCTCGATCGCCCAACTCGCGGGCGCGTCCTTCTCGACGGCACCGACCTGGGGACGCTTGGTGAAGACGACCGGGCCAGGCTGCGGCGCACGAAAGTCGGCTTCGTATTTCAGTCATTCCAGCTCATTCCGACGCTCACGGCGCGCGAGAATGTGCAGGTGCCGATGGAACTCGCCAGGAGCAACGAGGCTGGCCCGCGAGCACAGGAGCTGCTCGACCGGGTCGGACTCGGTGAACGGTCGCATCACTACCCGTCACAACTCTCTGGCGGCGAGCAGCAGCGCGTGGCGCTCGCCCGCGCGTTCAGTACCCGGCCGAAGATCCTGTTTGCTGATGAACCAACCGGCAACCTCGACGCGGCAAACGGTGCCACCGTGGTCAAACTCATGGAATCGCTCAATGTGGAGTTCGGGACCACGCTCGTTCTGGTGACGCATGATCTCGATCTCGCGGCGCGCGCTCGCCGCACCATTCGACTCGCCGACGGCGCGATGATGTCGGACACCACGGCGTGACCAGTACCGGATTCGTACTACGGATGGCGCTCCGCGAGGCGCGCGCGGCACGACGGCGGCTGGCCTTGCTCACGGCGTCGGTGATGGCCGGTGTTGGAGCACTCGTCGCGGTCAACTCGTTCACCGACAACCTCACGGTCTCGATCGCTGAGCAGGCGCAGGCGCTGCTTGGCGCCGACCTGGCACTGACGGGACGCAAGCCGATCGCTGAGGTCAAGCCGGCACAGCGTCTCATCGATTCGCTTCGATCCGCGGGCGGCGAAGGCGTCAAGCTGGCGACATCCGCCAACTTCGCCGCGATGGCGTATCTCCCGCGAAGCGGTGGGGCGCGACTCGTGCAAGTCCGAAGCGTCGAACCGGGGTGGCCGTTCTACGGAGTGATCCAGACGTCTCCCGCAGGCATCTGGCCCGGAGTGCAGCAGGGCGGCGCGATCGTCGACCCATCGCTCCTGACAGCGATCGGTGCCCGCGTCGGCGACACCCTCGCGCTTGGCGACGGCCGCTTCCCGATTCTTGGCACCGTGGTGAATGTGCCCGGCGACGTTGGCTTGCAGATGGCCTTCGGCGCGCGAGTGTTCATCGCCACCAGTGCGGTTCCGAAAACCGGGCTCCTCGGCTTCGGCGCACGCGTGCAGTACGAGACGTTTGTGCAGCTGCCCGCCACGATCGACGCTCAGCAGGTGGCCGCGGCGGCGCGCCCTTCGCTGCGTCCAGAGCGGATCCGGGTGCGCACTGTGGCCGACGATCGTGATGACCTGACCGACGGGCTCACTCGCCTCGGCAACTATCTCGGCTTGGTGGCACTCGCCGCGTTGCTCCTCGGCGGACTGGGTGTCGCCAGTGCGGTGCATGTGTTTATCCGTCAGAAACTCGACACGATTGCGATGCTGCGATGCCTCGGGGCCACGTCGTGGCAGGTGTTCGCGATCTACCTGATTCAAGCGCTCGCGATGGGCCTGCTCGGATCGATCCTGGGCGCACTCCTCGGAGTCGGACTGCAACAGGCCATGCCGATCGTGCTCGACGATTTCCTCCCCGTGGACGTTCGCGTGTTGCCGTCGCCGCGCGCGATTCTCCTCGGCGTCAGTCTCGGTGTCTGGACGGCGGGCGTGTACGCGCTGATCCCACTCCTCGGCGTGCGACGGATTTCGCCCCTCGCGACCCTGCGCCGCGATGTTGATCCGCCGGCCCAACGATGGGACGTCGCACGGATCATTGCTGGCGCGGCTCTCGCTGCCAGCGTCGTGGCGTTGGCCGCGATCCAGGTTGGGTCGCTGTGGCAGGGCGCGTGGTTCGCCGCCGGAATCGGGGCAGCGCTGCTCGTGTTGTGGCTGGCATCGCTCGGCGTGATCAAAGCCGCGCGTCGGTGGACGCCGCCGTCGTGGCCGTATGTGTGGCGCCAAGGCCTCGCCAACCTGCACCGCCCAGCCAATCAGACCGTCACCGTGGTCCTCGCGCTGGGGTTTGGGGCGTTCCTGCTTACGACGCTGTTCACCGCCCAGCACAACCTGCTGCGTGATTTCCGATTCGACGGCGAAGGCGAGCGCCCCAACCTGCTCCTCTTCGATATCCAGACCGACCAACGGGAGTTGGTGACCGAAACACTGCGGGCCGCGGCACTGGAAGGCGCTGGATTCACGCCGATCGTGCCAATGCGCCTGCTCGAGGTGGACGGTCGGGCGGTGCGAGAGGTTCTGGAGCGTGGTGGCGCGGCGGCGCCCGACAGCTCGGCACAGCAAGCCGAAGGCCGAGGTCACGCGGGGGAAGGCTCGCTCTGGGCATTTCGCCGCGAGTACCGCTCGACGTATCGTTCAGCCCTCGGAGGGGCTGAGCGCGTGACGGCGGGGCAATGGTTTGGCGCCGGCTCGCACGGCGCTGGACGGACCGCCGATGACCCGGTCGCCATCTCGATGGAAGCTGAGCTCGCGGGTGAATTGGTGGTGAGCGTAGGCGATCGCATCACCTGGGACGTGCAGGGAGTTCCGGTCTATAGCCGCATCACGTCGTTGCGAGAGGTGAATTGGGCGCGGTTTGAGCCCAATTTCTTCGTGGTGTTTGCCCCGGGGGCACTCGACCGCGCACCGCAATCGTGGGTGACGCTCACCCGGGCGCCGGACGCGGCGGCACGCGGTCTGGTGCAGCGAGTGCTCGCCGAGCGTGCGGCGAACGTAACGTCGGTGGATCTGGGCGACGTCCAACGCGCCCTCGAGGCCGTCGTCGACCGCATCGTCCTGGCGATCCGCTTCATGGCGCTCTTTTCGCTCGCCACCGGAGCGGTGGTGCTGGTGGGAGCGATTGCCACGAGTCGGTGGCAGCGCGTTCGCGAAGGCACGCTGCTGCGAACCCTCGGTGCGACCCGTGGGCAGGTGCTGCGAATCCTGAGCGTCGAGTACGCCGCGCTCGGTCTGGCAGCGGCAGTCGTCGCAACCGGCCTTGCCGGATTGGCGGGGTGGGCGCTCGCGACTTGGGTGTTCGACGCGTCGTTCGCGCTGCCGCTCGTACCGATGGCAATACTTGCTGCCGGACTCGTCGTCCTCACCACCGCAGTTGGGCTCTGGAACTCTCTCGACGTCCTCGAGCGTCCGCCACTCGAGGTTCTGCGCGCCGAATAGGGCGCGCTACCACTTCTCAGGAGCACACCTCCCTTGATCACGTTTCGTTCAGGCGCAATCCCAGTCATCCTCGCCGCGCTCGCGCTCGCCGGGTGCGCAGGACGCTCGGCGCCGGCGACCGCGGCTGGTCCCCGGGCTGGCACAACGACCGACAGCGCTGGCCGCGCAGCGGGCGGGGCCCGCACCGCACCCAAACCATATCGGCAGGTCATCACCGACAAGGCGGTCACCGACAGCGGCGCCTTCACGGTGCACAAGGTCGCGGACAAGTGGTACTACGAAATCCCGCGCAACATGCTTGGGCGCGAGTTCCTGCTGGTGACGCGTATTGCCCGGACGGCCGCCGGCGTCGGCTACGGCGGCGAGAAGAACAACACTGACGTGGTGCGCTGGGAGCGCAACGCCGACCGGATGTACCTGCGCCAGGTCTCGTACTCGACGGTGGCTGACACGTCGAAGCCGATCGCGCTGGCAGTGCGCAACAGCAACCTGGAGCCGATCATCTACGGTTTCGACGTGGCGTCGTACGGCAAGGACTCAAGCAGCGTGATCGATATCGGACCGTTCTACACGGCGGATGTTCCGCTGCTCGGCATGGGCCAGGGCGCGCGCACGACCTACCAGGTCCGCCGCCTCGACCCGAGCCGCACCTTTGTGACGTCGATCAAGTCGTTCCCCCGCAACACCGAAACGCGCGTGGTGATGACGTACGAAGCGGGCAAGCCGCCGTCGAACGAAGCGACCGGCGCCATCACGCTCGAGATGAACCACTCGATGCTGCTGCTTCCCGAGAACCAGATGATGGCGCGCGTGTCGGACGAGCGCGTTGGGTATTTCTCGATCCAGCAGGCCGACTACGGCCGCGATGAACAGCGCACCGTGGCACGTCGTTACATCTCGCGCTGGCGCCTCGAGCCCAGGGACACCGCGGCGTTCAGGCGCGGCGAATTGGTCGAGCCGGTGAAGCCGATCGTGTACTACATCGATCCGGCAACGCCGGTGCAGTGGCGGAAGTACCTGATCCAGGGTGTCAACGATTGGCAGAAGGCCTTCGAGGCTGCCGGGTTCAAGAATGCAATCATGGGCAAGGAGCCGCCTACCGCGGCAGAAGACCCGGAATTCTCGACCGAGGATGCCCGCTACAGCGTGATCCGGTACTTCGCGTCGGATATCGAGAATGCCTACGGCCCGTCGGTGACCGATCCGCGCACCGGCGAGATTCTCGAATCGCATATCGGTTGGTATCACAACGTCATGAACCTGCTGCGCAACTGGTACCTCATCCAGACTGCCGCGATCAATCCACGGGCCCGCTCGGTGGATTTCGAGGACGAGGTCATGGGCGAGCTGATCCGGTTCGTCTCAGCGCACGAGGTTGGCCATACCCTCGGCTTGCCACACAACATGAAGGCGAGCTCGTCGTATCCAGTGGACTCGCTGCGCTCGCCCACGTTCACGGCGCAGTTTGCCACCGCACCATCGATCATGGACTACGCCCGGTTCAACTTTGTGGCGCAGCCCGGAGACGGCGACGTCGCGATGAATCCCGGGATCGGCCCGTACGACAAGTACGCGATCGCGTGGGGCTATCGGCCGATTCTCGACGCGACGACCCCGGACGCCGAGAAGAAGACGCTCGACCAGTGGATCCGTGCCAAGGAGAACGATCCGATGTATCGCTTCGGCGATCCGTCGGGCACCGATCCGGGGTCGCAAACGGAGGACCTCGGCGACAACAGCGTCAAGGCGAGCGAGTATGGCATCGCCAACCTCAAGCGGATCATGCCGGAGCTGTTGAAGTACAGCTACAAGGAAGGGGCGGACTACGCCCAGCTCCGCGAGATGTACCTCCAGGTCGGCACCCAGTGGAACCGCTACATGGGGCATGTGCTGACCAACATCGGCGGCATCGACTGGACCCGCAAGAATGTCGACCAGGTGGGCGCAGCGTACACCCCGATCTCGCGCGAACGGCAGAAGGAAGCCGTGGCGTTCCTCACCGCCCAGGCACTCACCACGCCAGCGTGGTTGATCCACCAGCCAGTGCTCGACCGCGTCGGCCTGGTGGGAACCACGGAGCGCGTGAAGGGCTGGATGGTGAGCGTGCTCAACCGGATGATCGACCCGGCTCGCATGGGCCGGCTGGTAGAGCTTCAGGCACTCGACATCGGCACCTACACCCTGCCGGAATACCTCGCCGATGTGCGAGGTGGCGTCTGGACCGAGCTCGGCGAGGGCCGCAACCCGGATGTGTTCCGCCGCGCGTTGCAGCGCGCGTGGATCGAGCGGATGGATTTTGTGATGACACAGGATCCGCCGCCACCGACCCTGCCACCCGGCTTCCGCGGCACGATCACGCCAACCGCGGACATTTCGCTGTCGGACATGCGGGCACTCGCGCGTCAGGAACTCACGACGGTCCGGGGTCGGCTGTTGGCGGCACGTGGCGGTGATGCGCTCACCAAGGCGCACTATGCCGATGCGGTGGTGCGGATTCAGCGGGTGTTGGATCCGAATAACTGAACGGGGTAATAGTTGATAGTCGATAGAGTCTCGGGGCTAGCATCACAGCGTTGGTGCCTGCCTCAGGACCCTATCGACTATCAACTCTCGACCTGTTGGCAAACAGCCAACCGCAGTGCGCATCACACTAACTTTCGCACCACGATCCTGACCCCGGAGATGCACCCCGAATGCTCCCAATCGACCTCTCTGGAAAACGCGCATTCGTCGCGGGTGTGGCGGACGATGGCGGATTTGGATTCGCCATCGCGAAGGCGTTCGCCGAGGCTGGTGCCACGGTCTGCGTCGGCACGTGGCCGCCAGCGATGGGCATCTTCGAGGCCCTGCTCGAGCGCGGCAAGATCGCTGGCTCGTTGGCAATGCGTGACGGCGGGACGCTCGCGTTCGAGCGGATTTATCCACTCGACGCGGCGTACGATACGATGGCAGATGTCCCGCCGGAGATTCAGGCGAACAGGCGGTACCGCGACCGCGGAGACTTTACCATCGCCGGGGTAATTGCTCGCCTTCGCGCGGACTTCGGCGACCGGCCCGTCGACATCGTGGTGCACTCGCTGGCCAACGGTCCCGAAGTCAAGAAACCGTTGATCGAGACATCCCGTCGCGGGTATCTCGAGGCCATCGCCGTCTCGGCGTACAGCAACGTCGCCTTCGTTCGCGAATTCGGCGCGATCATGCGCCCCGACGGGTGCTTTCTCTCACTCACCTATTTGGCGGGCGAGCGCGTGATCCCCGGGTACGGCGGCGGGATGTCGACTGCCAAGGCTGCGCTTGAGGCCGACACGCGTACCCTCGCGTTCGAGGCTGGTCGTCGGTTCGGCGTGAGGGTGAACACGATCTCGGCAGGACCCTATGCATCGCGAGCTGCTTCGGCGATCGGGTTCATCGACACGATGATCCAGTACACCAGGGCAAACTCACCGCTGGTGCGTGACCTCGAAGCGAGCGACATCGGGAACGCCGCGGCATTCCTGTGCTCTCCGCTCGCCACCGCGATCACTGGCACCACGATGTATGTCGACAACGGCTACCACGCGATGGGGATGGCCGTGGCGCCGGAAGCGACTTGACCGCGCGACTCGCTGCCACCCTCGCCGCGCTGTTCGCCGGGCTCGCCGTTGCGTTCGGTGCGTTCGGAGCGCACGCGCTGCGCGCCCGGCTCGACCAGCATGCGCTCGGTGTCTTTGAGACGGCGGTTCGCTACCAGATGTATCACGCCTTCGCCCTCTTCGTCGCCGCGGCGTTGATTTCGCGCGGCCTGGCGCACGCGTCGATGGCCGCGTGGGCCTTTACTGCAGGCATCGTGCTCTTCTCCGGATCGCTCTATGGTCTGGCGCTTTCTGGTCAACGCTGGCTTGGGCCGATCACGCCACTCGGCGGCATCGCATTTCTCGCAGGCTGGGTGCTGCTCGCGCTGGCCGCCCGGCGGCTGTAGCTCGGCGC
>JANMSC010000365.1:0-8266 GCA_031388885.1 Gemmatimonadales bacterium
GCCACATTCGGCGGCACCGACTTCCGGTACTTCGTCACCACCTCGACCGGCTCGGCGATGATCTTCATGATGATCTGTTGCGCCGAGGAGCCGGTGTGCGGCGGATTCCCCGTGAGCATCTCGAAGAGCACGGAGCCGAGCGAATAGATATCGCTTCGCCCAGAGATCTCCTTGTCGGCCGTCGCCTGCTCGGGACTCATGTAGTGCGGTGTGCCGAGCGACATCCCGGTTTCGGTCATCCGGCCGCCGGCGGCCGCGCTCAGCGCCAGCGCGATGCCGAAGTCGGCGACCATCGGGCGACCGTCGTGGAGCAGGATGTTCTCGGGCTTGATATCGCGGTGAATCACGCCGTGGGTGTGGGCGTAGTGCAACGCGCTCGCCACGTCGGTGGCGATGCGCACCGCTTCGTCGATCCCGAGCTGGGTCTCACGGTCGAGCTTACCGCGGAGTGTCTCGCCCAGGATGTAGGGCATGACGTAGAACAAGAAGCCGTCGGCACTGCCGGAGTCGAACAGCGGCAGGATGTGCGGATGCTGCAGCGCGGCGGTGGTCTTGATCTCGACCACGAAGCGCTCGGCGCCGAGCACGGCGGCGAGCTCCGGCTTGAGGACTTTGACTGCCACCTGGCGGTCGTGCTTCAGGTCCTGAGCGAGATACACCGTGGCCATGCCGCCGGCACCCAGTTCGCGCTCGATGCGGTAGCGGTCGGATAGCGCGGCGGTGAGGCGGGCGAGTGTGCTCATTCCGGCGTCCCCTTCCATTTTTGCAGCCCCTGACCCCAGTTGAAGATGACGTTCAAACTCGTCGCCGCTGCCCCGCCGGTTTTCAGCATCATGAAGCGCTTGCCGTCGGGGTGGATGTCGTAGCTCCGGTAATACTGCTGCAGCGCCATTTCCGGGAGCGAAAAGAGCAGTGCGGGAGTCCTGTGGTCGAACAGCGGACCACTGCCGATCGCGGTTGCGTACAGCTCACCGCGGGTATTGCGATAAAAGAGCTCGCCGCCGTCCCGTCGCCAGAGTGGCTCCATCCCCCCGCCTGCCGAGATGGCGAACTTGGCCGAATCGACATTCGGGAAGGGCCGCACGTACACCTCACTGGTACCCGACTCGTCGGAGACGTAGGCCATCCAGCGTCCATTGGGCGAGAGCGTCATCGCGTAGGTGTCGTAGCGTGACGTCAGCAACGACCTGGGGATGGTGTCGACACCGTTTTCGAGGAGCTGCAGGTGCCGAGTCCCCTGCGAGGTCCCCTCGGTGCGAAGCAACGTGAATCGCCCGCTTCGGTCAAACCCGACTTCGTCGTAGCTCGCGGCGCTGTTGACGACGGCTCGCGCGCTGTCACTGCCATCGGCACGCCGCAACCAGGCGGTCCGATGGTTGTTGCGCGACGCCAGGAAGGCCACGTAGCGGCCATCGGGGGTCCAGGTCGGCCGATTCGCGTCGTTGAGCTCCAGCGAGATGCGACTGAACGCCCCGGTGACGAGCTGCTTCACCCAGATCTGACCGCCACCCGAGAGATTCTGTGACACGGCGAGCTGGGTGGCGTCTGGTGAGAGCGCCACGTCGAAGAAGTCGCCCTTCAGGGTCGTATCGACCGGCGATGCCGTGCCCGAACGATCGACCCAGACGAGACCGACGTTGCCGCCGAGCCTCCGCTGGTAGACGAAGGTTCCATTCTCCGCGACCCCGAACTGCACCGTGCCATTGGCGATTTCATCCTGGACATCATTCTGCATCAGCACGGGGGCGTCCGTGAGCCGGCGCTTCCGGGCGTCGTAGTTCGCGACCAACACCCTGCCGCCCGCGGCACCGATCACAATGCGATCTGGCGGCAGGTACCGGGGGTAGGAGCCATCGGCAAGTTCCGTCACCGCGCCGGTACCGAGGTCGATGACGCCCACCTTGTTCGACCCGACCGATCCCTTCCACAACATCGTCAGGGCCTGTTTGCTCCCGGGGAGGACGTCGGGATAGTCGTGCTCCTTGATGCCGGCCGCGGAATCGGGGCGCGAGACCTGGGTCACGATCCCACCCGCCTCGGCGACGCGGGCAAGACCGCGGTTGCTATGGGAGAAATAGATCTGGCCGTCGTCGCCCCAATCGGCACCAAATCCGGAGACTGAATCCTGCACCACGGTCCTGGCGACGCCGCCAGCCGCAGGGATGACCTTGATCACCGTGTGCCCCGCGGTCGCCGTAAAGAAACCGATCGATTCGCCATCGGGGGAGAAGAACGGGGCAGAAGCACCCTTGGTGTCGGGGAGTTTGCGGGCGTTGGGCTGGTTGAGTTCACGCACCCAGAGCGCGGCATCATCGCCATCGCTGCCGACGAACGCGACGCGCCGGCCGGACGGCGAGATGGCCAGCCGCACATTGCCGATCGGCCGGACGCTGACGCTGTCGCCGAGGTCCAGCGTGGCGCGGATCACCTCGGTGTTGCCAGTTGAGGCTGGTGCGAGCCGGCGACCCACCAGCACCCCGATCAGGAGCGTCAGCGCTGCCGCCGCCCCGGTCATCAGCCAGCCGCGCCGGTTCTGCCGAACCACGAGCTGTGTGGCGGTGCGTGCGATCGTGGTATTGACGTTCACGAGCGCCGCCGCGAACTCCGCCGCGGTCGCGTATCGATCTGCGGGAAGCTTTTCCAGTGCGGTGAAGACCGCGGCTTCGACGTGCCGCGGAATCGACTTCCGCTGTCCGGTGAGCGCGCGCGGCTCCTCGGTCATCACCCGCGCGATGATCGCCTGTGCCGTCGGCCCCGTGAATGGCGGCTCACCGACGAGCATCTCATAGGTGATCGCGCCGAGCGCATACACGTCACTCCGCGCGGTGATCACCCGCTCACCCATCGCCTGTTCGGGTGACATGTAATGCGGCGTGCCGAGCGACATCCCGGTTTCGGTCATGCGGGTGCCAGCGGTGCTCACGGCGAGCGCGATGCCGAAGTCGGCGACCAGTGCCCGACCGTCGTGCATCAGGATGTTCTCGGGCTTGATATCTCGATGAATCACGCCGTGCCGATGGGCGTAGTCGAGCGCGCTGGCGACTTCGGTGGCAATGCGCACCGCGTCCTGCACCGGCAGCTGATGCTCGGCGGTGATCCGATCGCGAAGCGACACGCCGTCGATGAACGGCATGACGTAGAAGAGGAAGGTGTCGGCCGCACCCGAATCAAAGAGCGGCAGGATGTGCGGGTGCTGCAGGTTCGCCGTCGTCTTGATTTCACTCAGGAATCGTTCCGCACCGATCACCGCCGCGAGTTCGGGGCGCAGCACCTTGATCGCCACCTTGCGGTCGTGCTTGATGTCGTGCGCGAGATACACCGTCGCCATGCCGCCGGCACCGAGCTCGTGCTCGAGGCGGTAGCGGTCGGCGAGGGCCGTCGAAAGGCGGTCGATGATCATCGCGACTGTCCGGCCGCCATCAGCGACCGCATTCTCGCCGCGAAGTTCGCCACCACCACCATGCGGGACTCACCCACCGGTCGCAACATGATGAGCCCGGTTCCATCTGCCGTGACGTCGAAGTTGGCATGCGGATTGGTCGCGTAGCTGAAATCGTCGGCGAACAGGTTCTCGCGGGACGTTACCACGAACATCGTGCCGGCGGCGATCGCCGCCGCAGTTACCCGACCGCCGCCGCGAAAGAACAGGCGGCGGCCGTCGCCGGACCAGACCGGCTGCGTCCCGCCACCTGACGAGACCTGGACCCGTCCGCCCGGACCGGGGAACGGCTGAACTACCACCTCGTCAACGCCCGACTCGTCGGTGACGAACGCAACCCAGCGTCCGTCGGGAGAAATGCGGGGCATCGTCTCGATCGCCCTTGCATCGGCTGCGATCGCGATCGGCGTCGTATCTCCCGCGATACGGCGGGCGTAGATGTCGGCGCCGAGCGTGTCCAGCTGGTACACCAGCATCTCGCCGCCCGGTGCGATCATCGCCTCGAAGATGTCGAGCCTGGGACCCTCCAGGAGCGCAGTGGGGACGGCGCTCCGATCGACCGGTCGCCACCACATCGACGCACGTGCGCTCTGATCGGTGCGGTACAGCACCCGCTTCCCGTCGGGACTCCACTCGGGGCGTTCGTTCGTCGTCCCTTCGCTCGTGAGGCGGCTCGACGTTCCCGACTGCAGGTCGAATATCCAGACGTCCCGGCGGCCGCCGCTGCCGATGGTGATGGCCAGCGACCGGCCGTCGGGTGAGAGGCGCGGGAAAGCGTACTCGCGGGGCGCGTCGATGAGGGGGCGCTGCCCCCCCTTCATGTCGACGCGAACCACGCGCGACACTCCGGTGCCCTGTTCATAAATGAGGTGCCCGTCCTGAGACAACGCGGCGCGGGCGATCCCGGTGGAATTGTTCACCGCGACATCGGTCAGCAACTGAACCGGAGCACCGGTCAGCCGCTTGCCGCCGACATCTATCGCCACTCCCATGACCGCGCCAACCGGCGAGACGTAGACGAGCGTCCCATCGACGATGCCGAGCGGGTGGATCCCGGCGACATCGAGCACCGTTGTCTTCCCGTCCGACATCGAGGCGAGCGCGATCCGTGCGCTTGCGGGTCCGGTTCCCTTCCAGCTCGAATAGAGCACGATGCCGGCATCGTCGACAACCATCGGCGTATCCTGATACAGCTCATCGATGGTGGTATCGGCACGGGTGAGCTCGCGCATTGCGCCACCACCTTCGGGCAGGAGATACAGCCCCGTGTTGGCCGACACGACGATGTTGCCGGTGTTGGACCAGCTCATGCCGTTGAACGTTCCCGGCGCAGTCCCGAGGAGCTGGGGCTGGGCGCCGTCGATTGCGATCTTGAACAACTGGTTGCCACGGATGAAGGCGACCCACCGTCCATTCGGGGAAAACACTGGGTGGGCTCCGTCCTCGGTTCCCGGGAGCGGGCGCTCGGCCATGTCGTCGAGACGGCGGAGGTGGAGGCGCTGACGATTGCCGTCGCCGACACCGATGAACGTCATCAGCTGCCCATCGCGGGCGATCGCCACCGTGCTGTACCCGAGGACGGAACTACCCGTTCTGGGCACCGGCATCGAGAACGTGACGACTTGCGGCTCGACGGAGCCGGGCCGTTGCCATGCCCATGCTGCGGCGAGCGCGCCACTGAGGGCAAGCGCGCCAAGCAGCAACACGACGGGATCGCGGAGACGTGACGGATGCGCCGGCGCCTTTCGCGAGATGCCGGCGTACCGCGCCGTTCCCGATGGTCCCGATATCGAAGTCGATGCTCCGACCAGGGCCACAGCAAACTCCGGTGCGGTCGCAAACCTGTCGGCAGGAAGCTTCTCGAGTGCATGCAGCACCGCCGCCTCGACGTGGTCCGGCACGGCCTTGCGTTGCGCGCTGATAGAGCGCGGCTCCTCCGTGATCAGCCTGGCGACGATCGCCTGCACACTCGGCCCGGTGAACGGCGGCTCACCCACCAGCATCTCGTATGTCACGGCACCGAGTGCATAGATGTCGCTTCGTGCGTCAATCGCGCGCTCGCCCATCGCTTGTTCCGGACTCATGTACTGCGGGGTGCCGAGGCTCAATCCTGTCTGCGTCATGCGCGCACCACCCGCGCTCTGCACGGCGAGCGCGATGCCGAAGTCGGCAACGAGTGCATGCCCGCCCTGCAGCAGGATGTTCTCGGGCTTGATGTCGCGGTGGATGATGCCGAGTGCGTGGGCGTAGCCGAGCGCGTCAGCCGCCTCACGCGCGATGCGCACGGCGTCGTCGATCGGCAGCTGCCGTTCGCGTTCGAGCCGCGCGCGAAGCGTTTCGCCGGTGACGAGCGGCATCACGTAGTAGAGCAACCCATCGGCGCTTCCCGAATCGAGCAACGGCAGGATGTGCGGGTGCTGCAGCTTGGCGGTGGTCTTGATCTCGCTCAGGAAGCGATCGGGCCCGAGCGCCGCACCCAGGTCTGCGTGGAGCACCTTGATCGCGACATCGCGCTCGTGCTTGAGGTCGTGCGCGAGATACACCGTCGCCATGCCGCCCTGGCCGAGTTCGCGCTCGATACGGTAGCGGTCGGAGAGTGCGGCGGTGAGGCGAGCCGCGCCTTCAGGCGCGGACCTGTCGTCGGTCATCGAACCTCCGCGGCCGTCGGCAATCCGACCCGCTTGATGAGTGCCACGAAGCGCGGGTCAGAACGGAGCGGAGCGAGCTCGGGCCAGGCGGAGAGCCCACCCGCCAGGACGGTGCGATCGGTGATCGAGCGCTCCACGTACTCCATCGCGCGGTCGAGTTCCCCGAGCGACGCATGGATGCCCGCCAGAAATATCGGATTGACATAGTGAGTGCGATCGTATTCCTCGAGTCGACCGAGCACTTCCCTCGCCTCCGCAGTCTTCCCCATGCGGGCGTACGTGATCGCGAGGCCATGCAACGGCATGTCCCCCATGTACCCCTGCGCCCGTCGGTATTCCGCCACCGCGTCGGCATACCGCCCCTGCTCCCGGTACGCTGCTCCGAGGAAGGAGTCGAGATAGATGAACGATGGATCGATGGCGATCGTCCTGGCGTGCTGAGTGATCACGTCGTCGTACCGATGTCCCATGTAGAGGCACCACTCGCGGACAAATCCCCCGAGGGGAGCCAGGCGATCCAGAACCATCGCCCGGTCCGTCTCAGCCAGCCCCTTGTCGATCTGGCCCGTGAGGCACAGCCAGTTGGCATAGAGCGAGGCGACGTCGGCCGAGTTGGGGCTCAACACGAGGGCGCGCTGCATCGTGCTGTCGGCCTTCGCCGCCTGCCAGTCGGTCACATATGAGGCGTATCCGATGACGAGGAGGGCTTCACCCGACTGGCTGCCACGCTCCAGCGCGGCGTGTGCCGCCGTTCTCGCGGAGTCGTACGCGACAGCCGGCAGCATGTACGCATCGGCCAGGTAGGCGTAGTCCCAGGCGATTCCCACGTAGGCCTGGGCGTACCCGGGATCTTTCACGAGCGCAGCCCGGAAATATTCCAGCGCCCGCCGCAATGCAAGCTCGCTGCCCTGATGGACCAGGGTCAGTCCCTGCAGGTAGAGGTCGTGGGCTGCGGGGTTGCTCGTGCGACCGGCGCGGTTGGCTGCCCGTTCGCCGCCGCCGAGCTCGAGGACAAGCTGACGCGCGATCGCCTGGGTGATCGAGTCCTGCACAGCGAAGGCGTCCTTCACGCCCTGGTCGTAGCTGTCCGACCAGAGTTCGACGCGCGTCTGTGCGTCGATCAGCTGGACACTCACGCGCATGCGGTCGTTCGTGCGCCGCACGGTGCCCTGCAGGACGTTCGCAACGCCGAGCTGGTTGCCAACGTCGCGGACGTCGATGTCGCGACGTCCCTTGAACGAGAATGCGGAGGTCCGGGCGGCAACGCGGAGCCCGGGCACCCGGCCGAGAGCGTTGGCCAGTTCCTCCGTCATGCCATCGGCGAAGAATTCCTGGGTCGAGTCACCACCGACGTTGACGAGTGGGAGCACCGCGATGGAGCGCTCGCCGCCGACTGCTGACGGCCCTGCGTCGGGTCGTCGCGTCGTCGCCCACCAAACGGATAGGGCGACCAGAACCAGGGCAGTGAGTCCGCCACCGACCATGATGTTGCGACGCGGCCGCACCGCGGCGGCATCGACCGCGATGGCCCGAACGAACTCCTCGCAGCTCGCGAAGCGGTCCGCCGGTGATTTGGCGAGCGCGCGCAGGATCGCACGATCTGTGGTGACCGGCAAAGCGGGTCGCGCCGTCCGGATGCTGCGTGCCGGCTCCGTCATCAATCGTGCGATGACCACCTGTGCAGTCGGACCCGTGTGGGGCGGTTCGCCCACCAGCATCTCGTAGGTGACGGCACCGAGGGAGTACTGGTCAGAGCGCGCGTCGACCGCGCGATCGCCGGCGGCCTGCTCCGGTGACATGTAGTGAGGCGTGCCGAGGGAGAGGCCGGTCTCGGTCACCCGCGCACCGCCGGCATTGGCCACGGCCAGCGCGATGCCGAAGTCTGCCACGACAGGCTGGCCGGCCTGCAGCAGGATGT
This sequence comes from Gemmatimonadales bacterium, assembly GCA_031388885.1. Classification (GTDB taxonomy): domain Bacteria; phylum Gemmatimonadota; class Gemmatimonadetes; order Gemmatimonadales; family GWC2-71-9; genus Palsa-1233. The sequence continues at coordinate 8,006 of JANMSC010000365.1, forward strand.
TCTCGGGCTTGAGATCCCGGTGCACCACGCCACGGGCGTGGGCATAGTCGAGCGCACCGGCTATCAGCTCGACCAGCCGGGTGGTCTCCTCGACCGGGAGTTGTCGTTCCCGATCGATGCGCGCGCGCAGCGTCTCGCCCTCGATGTACGGCATCACGTAGTAGAGGAATCCGTCTGCCGCCCCCGAGTCGAACAATGGCAACAGGTTGGGATGCTGCAGGTTGGCGGTGGTGCGGATCTCGTTTACGAACCGCTCGGCGC
>JANMSC010000433.1:0-18051 GCA_031388885.1 Gemmatimonadales bacterium
GGCGAACGCGAAGCGGAATCGGTTCATGGGGTTGCCCTCAATATGGTCATCCGGGGCCAAAGGCGAAGGATGACCGCCGCCCAGACCGGTCGATCCTTCCAATCGGCTGGATGACCCGCTCATTGATCGCATCCTCGCGCAGCAGCGACGCGCTGATCTGCCCGCCGAGGAGCGAGGCAAGCGTGTACGGATCGGCCTTGGTGAGGTCGGCGTCGTACCCCATGTCGGCCAGCGCCGACACCGTGACCCTGCTCATCTCCATGCCACCACCAACCCAGCCCGTCATCAGCTCGCCGCGAAACACCGACTCGCGCCAGTGACCTCCGCGGGTGCCGGTGCCGCCGGTGTTCTCCACGGGCACGCCGAGCATCGCGTTGAGCGCGCCAAAGACACCGTACGCCGCCGTGCCTTGTGGACCAGTGAAGAGCGGATCGGCGCCCTGTGGATCGGCAACGAAGCCGCGCCCGCCGGGCCCCCACATCGTGCCGATGCCGAGCACATGCAGCATCTCGTGCAGGATCACGCCGTCAAGGATGCCACGCGACGCCATGAGGTCCATGTCGGCGTCGTCGAACGCCATGATCCCGATCGCTGGGATCGCGGTGGCATCGCTCCGCACCAGACACGGACCCGCTTCACCCAGGGTCGAGCCCGGTCCGTCGAGTGGGCCGACCGAGGCCGTGATCAGCAGTCCGGGAACGCCCTCGTTGATTGCTGGCTGCGTTGCGTGACACGTGCCCGCCGGCACATCGATCGGTACGGGATACGCGCCGCCGGTGCTCCGCAGCAGCCCGTTCACGCGGGCGGCAGCAGTAGTGAACGCCGCGATCACGGCCGGTGATGGGGTCGCTCCCACTATCCGCACCTGCACGAACGCACCCGCTGGCGTGACCTGCAGCACCTGCGGCAACGGCGGGCCGCTTGGCGGCGGCGCCGGCTGGGTCACCGTGACAACGAGGGTGTCGGCCAGCGAGCCGAGCTGCACGATCACGAGCCCAGAGCCGACTTGGGTGGCGGTCACTGTTCCGCCGCTGGCGCTCACTGTCACCGCACCTTCGGCGCGGAACTGGACCGTGCTGGCGATGGTGTTGCCATTGCGATCCGCAACGCGGGCACTCGCTGCGATGGTTTCGCCAACCAGCAGGACGGCCGCGTCCGGCGAGACCGTGACCCGCGCGGGTTGGCTGATCGCGGCCGCCGGCGGGGCGGGCGGCAAGGTGGCATCGGACCCGCACCCGGCGACGAGTGCGAGGATCGGCACCGCAAGCGTGCGGATGGCAGTGCGGTGCAGCATCGATCGGTTCAAGGCTGGCCCGTTGTAGATGGACATGGCGTCTCAGAACATCTTCCAATCCCGCTTAGAACGTAGGATCGGCTGGTGAAGATCCCCGTTGCGCCCGCAGCCCGTCCGGGCAGTGTGCCAAGCCCGGCAAGCTGCGCGTCGAAAGGGGATATACGCGGCGCTTGAGCCCGTACGCTGACGTGTCCGATACGTCGGAATCCCCATGTGTGGAGTGTCAAGATGCGCCCCTTGGTCATTGTCGGAGCCCTATTGATTCTGCTTGGCGGCGTGATCCTTGTTCGCGGCCTGAGCGTGATCACCAACCGTGAAGTGGTCGAGGTCGGACCGATCGAGATCAGTGCGGAAGAGAAGAAAGCGGTGCCCCCGTGGGTTGGCGGACTTGCCGCGGCAGCTGGTGTTGCACTCATCTTCGTGGGTGCGGGCAAGAAGCGCCGCTGAGTGGCAGCGCGAAACCATCGCGACTCGGTGCCATATTTCGTCGCAACGCAAACCGGAGCACGCCCTGACCGAGAACCGTGCATGGCTCTACGTGGTCGTCGCGGGAATGCTCGAGATCGTATGGGCTGTCGGCCTGAAATACAGTGCGGGATTCTCGAAGCCCGCGCCAAGCGCAGTCACGATCGTGGCGATGGCGGCGTCGATGTGGCTGCTGGCGCAGGCGCTGCGCGTGCTCCCGGCAGGTTCAGGCTACGCGGTCTGGACTGGCATTGGTGCCGTGGGCACGGCAATTCTTGGCATCGTGCTGCTGGGCGAATCGCGCAGCATGCTTCGGCTGGCATTCATTGCGATGATCGTGGTGGGGATCGTGGGACTGAAATCAGCGCGGTAACGACATCGACCTTCGATGATCGATGATCGATCTTGCCCCTCCCCACGGATTCCGGCTATAATCACGGCGCTTGCGGCCAGGTAGCTCAGTTGGTAGAGCACGTGACTGAAAATCACGGTGTCGGGGGTTCAAGTCCCTCCCTGGCCACTTAATTCCCTCCCTGCCGACTGCGGGCGAACAGGTTTTTACAGGATGTAATGAGGGGCCCCCGATTCGGAGGCCCCTCTGTTGCGTCACCCAGCCCCCGCAAACACGGCGATGCGGTGTTGGGCTCAGCATGACCCTACATCGTCGGCACGAACATGATGTGCGCCTTGGGTGTGCCGGGATTCATCACCCAGGGCAGCCCGGCGGCACCGCGCCCTGGCAGGCCGGTGCTTTCGGGAGTGGCGCCCGGGATATACACCACGTACAGCGACCGGGCAGGCGCGGCGTGCGTCTGCTTGTCGATATCGATCGCGCTGTGCGGTCCACTCACCTGCCAGAGTGCGGCCGGCCGAGTCGGCATCCGCAGTTTACCGGCCCTCACCGCACGAAATCGCGCCGAATCGACGGCGGATCCTGTGGTACCGGCTTTGCGGAGCGCGCGGCCCCTCGCCATGAACGGTTCCATCGAGCGGTGATAACATGCCGCGTGAAAATTCTCATCCTTCGGATCGTCGGCGAGGCAGATCATCGCGCCGGCACCCTTGCGCAGCGTGACGAGGGTGCCCGCCTCGTCGTAGCCAAGCACGGTCGCGCCTGCGCGGAACTCGTGGGGCAGTGGAATGACGGCGGCAGCAATTTGCCGCTCCGTGGGTGCAATCGGGTGCGGGGTCGGCGCCGGAGCGGCGACGTCCTGCGCGGACAAGGCGAACGGGAACACAACAATGGTGAGGAGCGAGTACGTGCGGCGCATGTCAGGATCCGAAGTGAGGGAAGGCATCAGCTCCGGCCGTCAGGCCGCGGCCATGCGGATGAATATGCAGACGTCCGACTGCGCCGACAATGTCGTCGGCTCCGTCATGGCCATGCCCCATGGCTCATGCGCCATGCCTCATGGCGCACAGCACAAGGCCCACCCCCCGCTCAACGCAGCGACGCGCGCGCGCCCGGCTGACCGTAACGCCGCCGCGGCACCGGTGGCGGAACACGCCGTTGCATCACCACATCAAGGGTCACTTCACCGGCGGCGATCACCTCGACCTCCTCGATCACGACCGGCACAAAACCCGGGGTGGTGATGTGCAGCAACGCCGGACCGGCGGGGGCGAGAAGCGCGAACTCGCCGGTCAGCGCCGATCGGGTGGTGAGCCCCGCTGGCAGAACCGTGATATCGGCGCCATGAACCGGGTGGTCGGCCGGATCGCGCACCACGCCGTTCACGATACCTGCGTCGGTGAGCGTCCGGTGCGCGACGGCGTCGTCGAGAATGTGGCGGAGCTCCAGGGGAAGAGCGGGTCGGGACATCACCGGCCTCGATGCAAGTAGAGGAACGTTTCGGAGACGATAACGTCAATTCCCGAAACCCGCCCCTTTTTGTATCGCCCCCGGTGGCCGCGTAACACCACCGGATGTCGGCGTCGTACCCAACTGCATGCTCAGCGCTGCGTCGCACCGGGAAGTTCGTTCTGGTGCGCGATGATCTTGCCGACGAGGCCATACTGCACCGCATCAGTGGCCTCGAGCCAGAAATTGCGCGTCGTGTCGTCCTCGATCCGCTCCACGGTCTGGCCGGTTTCGCGTGCCATGATCCGATTGAGGCGCTCGCGCATCTTCACGATCTCGCGCGCTTCGATGGCAATATCGGATGCGGTGCCGCCCATACCGCCCGCCGGCTGGTGCAGCAGGAAGCGCGTGTTGGGGAGGCAGAATCGCTTGTCGCGCGCCACCGACACAAAGATCAACGCGCCCGCGCTCGCCACCCAGCCCGTCCCGACAATCCGCACCTCGGGCCCGACGAACCGGATCATGTCGTGAATCGTGTCGCCGGCCTCCACGTGGCCGCCCTGCGAATTGAGATAGATCGTGATCGGATCATTCGACTCCGCAGCCAGCGCCAGGAGTTGCGCCATCACCCGCTCTGCCAGCAACTGGTTGATTTCTCCAGAAATGACGATGATGCGCGACTTGAAGAGCTTGATCCCGATCGGATCGGGAACGACAGCGTGGGTGGCAACCGCCTGGTCGGGCGCGGCGTCGGGATTCGTGGGCATGGATGGCACCGTACTTGAGGGTTCGGCGGGAATCTATCAGCGGCGGGCATCAGGTCGCAGGGAGGGAACTTCTCCCTTCTCGCTTCTCCCTTCTCGCTACTCGCTTCTCGCCCCTCGCTTACCTTCCCCCCATGTCCAGCGCCCCTCGCCGCGGGCTGACCGTGCTTGACCATCCCCTTATCCGGCACAAGCTGGCGCTGCTCCGGGACGTCAACACCACCTCGCGTGACTTCAAGCAGCTCGTGGGCGAGATCGCCGCCCTCATGACGTATGAGGTGACCCGCGACCTCGCGACCGCGCCAGTCGACGTGGTGACACCCCTCGAGACGTGCGTTGGCGCGCGGATTGCCGGAAAAGTCGCCCTCGTGCCGATCCTCCGCGCGGGACTCGGCATGGTCGAAGGGATCACGCAACTGATCCCGAACGCGCGGGTAGGGCATATCGGTCTCTACCGCGATCACACGACGCTGCAGCCGGTGTCGTATTACTTCAAGGTGCCGACGCCCGCTGCGGATCATCGGTTTTTTCTCCTCGATCCGATGCTCGCTACCGGGGGCTCCGCCGTCGAAGCCGCCGCAGAGCTGAAGCGCGCCGGCGCCGTTGATATTGCATTGCTGTGTCTCGTTGCCGCACCCGAAGGTGTCGCTGCCATGGCGGCCGCACATCCCGACGTGCCGGTGTACACTGCCGCGCTCGACCGCGGCCTCAACCCGCAGGGCTATATCCTGCCGGGCCTCGGCGACGCCGGGGACCGTCTCTTCGGGACACGATGAGCGCTCCTCGTACTCTCACGTTCTTTGGCGGCGCCGCAACCGCCACCGGCTCGATGATGCTCCTCGAAGCCGCCGGCGCCCGCGTCCTGCTCGACGCTGGCCTCTTCCAGGGCAACCTCATCGCGGCCGACGCGAAGAATCGCGACCTGCCGCTCGACCCGCGCAAGCTCGACGCGATCCTGCTCACCCAAGCCGGCCTCGCCTACGCCGGACGCTGCCCGCAGTTGGTGCGTCACGGGTTCACCGGTCCGATCTACGCGACACCGGGCACTTGCGACCTCGCGGCCGTGCTGCTCGCGGAGGCCGCCATCGAGCTCGAGGCGCGCAACGCGGGCGCGCTCTACGGTCTCGACGACGTGTTCGCCACCAAGCGGCTGTTCGTTGGCCAGCCCTACGCCCGCGCGATCCACTTGCGTCGGAATCTTGTGTTCGAGTTTGCCGACGCCGGACACATACTCGGATCAGCGTCGATCGAATTGCACACCGGGGAAGGCGGCTCGCACCGACTCATCTACTCCGGCTGCGTCGGCCGACCTGGCTCGTCACTCTTCCGCGATCCGGAGCCGTCAGCCGGGCCGGTGGACACGCTGATCGTTGGCTCGCCGTTCGCCCACGCGAATCACCCGATGTTTGCCGACGCGCAGCAGCGACTCGCCACGATCATCAACGACGCGGTCCACCGCGGTGGTCGCATCGTCGTCCCCGCGTCGTCGCTCGGCCCGGTACATGAGTTCATTCGCGCGGTTCAGGAGCTGCGCCGTCGTGGCGCGATTCCCGACATCCCGATCTGGCTCGATACACCGACGCCCGTGTCGTTGGCCACCCTCCTCCGACTGCACCCAGAGGTCCTCTCGCAGGGCGAGCGGGGCTACTACAGCGAGGGCGGCGCATTCGACGAATCGCTGATCCGCCATGCCACCAGCGACGCCCAACGCGCCGAGTGTGATGCGTTCGAAGGCCCGGCGATCGTCGTCGCGGCTGGCGAAACCGGAGATGGTGGACGAGCCGCGCATCACCTCAACCGGTGCCTCGGCGATGTGCGTCACATCGTGCTGCTGCTGTCGTTCCAGGAAGAAGGCTCGGTCGGTCAGTTGCTCCTCGATGGGGCGCAGGAAGTCACGCTCGAGGGTGACCGCATCGAGCGTCGGGCCGCCGTAGAAGCGATGCCCGCCTTTTCGGGGCATGCCGATGGAGAGGAGATGCGCGCCTGGGTGCGTGCCCTCACCGGACCGATCAAGCGCGCGTTCGTGGTCCATGGCGACGATCTCGCGGTGGCGATGATGGTGACCATCCTGCGCGAGGAAGGCGTGCGTGACGTGATCGTGCCGCGCGAGGGGGAATCGTTCCCCTTCTGAGTTTCGCGACCCGCCGCCTCGTCGCCGTGGTGGTGTTCGGCGTGGCGAGCACCTACCTGCTCTCCTTTCTGATCGTGCTCGCTGTCTCCCGGATCGACCAGCGTTACGAGGCCGACGCCGTCGTCGTGCTCGGTGCGGCACAGTACGACGGCCGGCCGTCGCCGGTGCTCCAGTCTCGCCTCGACCACGCGGCAACTCTCTACCGTGAGGGGTACGCCGACCTGATCGTCGTCACGGGCGGCATCGTCGAAGGCGACCGGATGAGCGAAGCGACCGCGGGCCAACGCTATCTGGTGCATATCGGAATCCCCGCCGATAGCATCGTGGTCCAGGCCGAAGGGCGGAATACTGCCGGATCGCTCGAAGCGGTGACCGACTACCTCCGCGGGGCCGGCATCGGTCGCGTCATCCTGGTGAGCGATCCGTTCCATCTCGCTCGTCTCCGACTCGAAGCACGGCGCCTCGGGCTCGAGGCTCTCACGTCACCGACCCGCACCTCGCCGATCTCGGAACGGTTTGGGACCGAGATCAGCTACCTGCTGGTGGAGGCGCTGAAGCTCCCCGTCCTCCTCATACGCGGATTCTTCGAGTGAGCGATATCGGACTGACGTTCTGGGGCGCGGCCGGACAAGTGACCGGGTCGTGCCACCTGCTCGACGTGCGCGGCACCAGGATCGCGCTCGATGCCGGACTATTTCAGGGCAAGCGCGATGAATCGGCACGGCTCAACGCCGAGGTGCCGTTCGATCCGCGCCAGCTCGCCGCGCTGGTGCTCAGTCATGCGCACATCGACCACGCTGGACGCATCCCGCTGCTGGTCGCGCGCCAATTCGACCGCCCGATCCACGCGACACCTGCCACGCGCGACCTGTGCGCCATCATGCTCGCCGACTCGGCGCACATCCAGGAATCCGACTTCCGCTACTTGCAGAAACGCGGCCGCGCTGGCCCTGCATCAGTTCCGCTGTATACGCTGAAGGACGCGGTGCGCGCCCAGGAACTGATGCACGCGCATCCGTATCAGAAGTCGTTTCGCGTGACCGACAACATCGACGCGGTTTTCCACGACGCTGGCCACATCCTTGGCAGCGCCAGCGTCGAGGTGAACATCGGCGGCGCGACCCCGCATCGCCTGGTGTTTTCGGGCGACATCGGCCGCTACGGCCAGCCGATCATCCGCGACCCTGCAGCACCGAAGGGCGCAATCGACACGCTGATCATCGAGAGCACCTACTCGCGCAAGCAGCACGAGACGGTTGACGACGCAACAGCACACCTCGGCGACATCGTCCGGCGTGTGGCCGCGCGTGGCGGCAAGGTCATCGTGCCGTCGTTCGCTGTTGGCCGAACCCAGGAACTGGTGTACGCGCTGCACCAGCTGGCGCGTGCCGGCGCGATTCCCGAGCTCCCGATCTTCATCGATTCACCGCTCGCCGTCGAGGCGACGTCGATTTTTCGGATGCACCCTGAGGTGTTCGATTCGACTGAGGCGCTGATCGCCTCGAATGCCGCGATCTTCGACCACCACCTCGTCCGCTACGTGCGTGACGTGCAGGAATCGAAAAAGCTCAACACCCTGCAGGGCGCCGCAGTGATCATTTCGGCGTCGGGAATGGCCGAATCCGGCCGGATCCTGCACCATCTGGCCAATCACGTCGGCGATCCGAAGAACTGCGTGCTGATCGTGGGCTTCCAGGCCGAGCACACACTCGGACGGCGGATTCACGATGGTCGCAAGGAAGTGCGCATCCTGGGCGACGAGTACACCGTGAACGCCGAGGTGGCGACGATCAACGGCCTCTCGGCGCACGCCGGGCGCGACGAACTGCAGCGCTGGGTCCGCGAGCTTGGTGGTCCGGTGCGGCGCGCATTTTGTGTTCACGGTGAACCCGAAGGGCTCGCCGCCATGAAGTTGCTGCTCGAAGGCGAAGGCATCAAAGAGGTGCACGTGCCGACGCACGGCGAGCGGTTCGTGTTGTCATCCTGAACAGGTGCGACACATGTGTCGCACCCATCCTTGTTCGCGACTGTTGCAACGACGGCGATTTGTCGCTGCGCTCAGGTCAGGCGCTTCGGTCGCTGCGCTCCCTCAGGATGACAAGACCGGCTTCCGCAGGAACAGCGCTGCCATCGCGCCGAGAATGGTCGCGGTCAATACCGCGATCGCGAGCGTTGCGCCATCGAACGTGCTCGAAAGGCCGAGCACCGTGTCGAGGGAGTACGCGCCCGGACCGGTGAGCGCGAGGCCGAACGCCGCGGTGGCGAACAGCACTGGCACTTCGACGCCGTTGTTGTTCGCGAAGAATCCGTGCGCCATATGCACCGTGACCGCGGCCACGAGCATCAGCGACACGACGACCGCCGGGCCGAGCGGGCCGAGCAGCCCGAGCGTTATCAGCAACCCGCCACCGATCTCACCCATCGCCACGAGCGCTGCGAAGAGCTTGCCCGGGCGGAAGCCGAGCGTCTCAAAGAAGCCGCCGGTGCCCGCGAGGCCGTATCCACCGAACCAGCCGAGCAGCTTCTGTGATCCGTGCGCGGCTAGGGCCAGGCCGATGACCACGCGGACGACCAGCAGTCCCGCGCTGAGCATGGCGGCATCATTCAGGGTTCCCGTGTTCATCGTAACCTCCGTCTAAATGTGAAAACATTAACTGTTATAACATCTATTACGCCAAACGATCAGCTTCGGTTCCTGACCGCGTCCAGCCCGACAATGAGGGACTTGATGGTCCCCTCCGACACGCCCTGGAAAAGCCGCTGCTCTTCAGCGTCCAGCGCCGGTTGGGCGTCGGTCAGCGTCCGCCTCCCCTTGGCACTGATCCGGGCGGTCACGTGGCGCCGATCGGCCTCGTCCCGCTCCCTGGTCAGCAGCCCCATATCATCCATTCGGTCAAGGAGGCGGGACACATCGGGCACCTGTGCCACCAGGCGCTCGCCGACCTCGCGTCCGCACAGGCCGTTCTCCCCAGCGCCGCGAAGGATCCGGAGCACATTGTACTGGGTCGGAGTCACGCCAAAGGGCCGGAGGACCTCCTGGATGCTGTGCTCCAGGATCGCCGCCGTCCGCCGAATCGCAATCAACGCCTCGGAACTCTGGTGGTCGAACGGCCGACCCTGCTTGAGTTCGTCTTGGAGGGACATGATACCTAGTATTGGTGTTATAACTTGTATTGTCAAGCTTGCCCACAGTCTCCCTTCTCCCTTCTCGTTCTCTCATGACCCTTATCTCAACCCGACGCATCTACACCGGCCGCATCGTGTCGCTCGACATCGACACGGTGCAGTTTCCTGATGGCTCCACCGGCGAGATGGAGATGTTGCGCCATCCAGGTGCTGCGGCCGTGCTGCCATTCCTCGATGACATACACGACCCTGACCCGCGAGTCGTGCTGCTACGCCAATTTCGACACGCCACCGACGACTATTTCTGGGAGATTCCCGCTGGCCGCCGCGACGCCGGAGAACACCCCGATGCGACGGCGCGCCGCGAACTCGCGGAGGAGACCGGATACCGAAGCAGCAGCCTCGTCCGCCTGACACAGATCTGGACCACGCCGGGGTTCACCGATGAGGTGATCCACCTCTATCTGGCGACAGGCCTCACCCCCGGCGCCGGCGCGCTGGAGGCCGACGAGTTCGTCGAATTGCACGAGGTTCGCTGGTCGCAGGTGCTCGAGATGGTCCGCACCGAAACCCTCACCGACGCCAAGTCGCTCGCCGCCATCCTGCACGTCGAGGCATTTCACCGCCCACACTAGATTGCAGACCATGCCACGCCTCACGCCGGATACGCTGCGCCGGGCCCTCGCCAAGGGGGCGCCAGCCAGCGCGTACTACGTCCATGGCAGCGAATCCATTCTGAAGGACGAGGTGACCGCACTGATCCTGGACGCGGCGCTCGATCCGGCCCTCCGCGATTTCAACCTCGACTTCGCCTCGGCCCAGCAGCTCGACCCCGACGGGCTCGAGGCGGTGTGTTCGACGCTTCCGATGATGGCCGATCGGCGGGTCGTAGTACTGCGCGACATCGAGGCGTGGAAGCGGAAGACCAAGGCGAAACAACCCGCCGCGCAATACCTGCAGCGTCCGTCACCCGACACGGTGCTGGTGATCGTGCAGGGCAACGACGACGACCCCGACACCGACCTCGCACAGCACTGCACCACCGTCGGGTGCGACGCGCTGTCGGGCCAGGCCCTCGATGCCTGGCTCGATGGTCGGCTCGAGGCGGTCGGCGTCACCCTGACACCCGACGCGTGCGAACATCTGCTTCGCGCCACCGGCGCCGACCTCGGCATCCTTGCGGCCGAGGTGCTGAAGCTCGGCGGGCTCGACGTCAGCGGGCCCCTCGACCTCGGCACCGTGGGATCGCTGGTCGGAGTCCGGCACGGCGAGACTGCTGACGACTGGCGTGACGCCGTCTTGCGCGATGACGTGGCGCACGCGGCCGCTGTGCTCCCCCGCGTGCTTGAGCAATCGGGCACGTCGGGCGTCGCGCTGATCACGCTCATGGGCACATCGCTGCTGGTGTTGCGCTGGGCGCGTGCCACCGCAGCGCAACGCAGGATTCGCGACCGCGCGCTGGCCGACGCGGTGAAGTCGTTTTGCCTGAGCGCGCGACCGCGCGTTGGCAGCTATGAGCCGTTCGCGCGTTTGATTGCCGAAGTGGCACCTCATTGGTCGGGTGCGCGGTGTCGCGCCGCGATCGCTGCCGCACTGACTGCCGACATCGCACTCAAGAACACGACGATTTCCGATGACGAGGGGATTGTGACAGATTTTGCGTTGACAGTGGCGGGATTGCGGGAGCGGGGACCGATGAGAGTGCCGACCGGGTCGTTAGTCGATAGTCGATAGTCGATGGGTGCGGTACCTGCCATCACGACGCGATGCGTACATTGCGCACAATCGACTAACGCCTATCGACCAGTTTCGAACATCAGTTGGACGCCAACACAACGCCCATTCAACTATCGACCATTTTTCGGTGCCGGAACTACACGACAATGAAATACCTGTCAGCCGCCATGTTCATCGCCGTCATCACCCCCCTCCCCCTGCTCGCCCAAGGCGCCAGCATGCCGACCACGCCGGCGTTTGAGCGCATCGTGCGTCTGGCCCAGGAGGGCTACGGCGATTCGGCACGTACCGCCATTCGCCGAGTGATCGATCGCACCCAGTCGACCGACCCGTCGTTCCCCGAGGCGCTGTACACCGCGGCCACGGTGTCGAACAATGGCGAGGACATGCGGTTGCTCTTCTCGCGCGTCGCGGTGGAATACTCCGCGTCGGCCTGGGCCGACGACGCGCTGCTCCGGCTCGCGCAACTCGACTACGGTGCGGGCAATCCGGATGGCGTGCTCGCACGGGTGCACCGCCTCATGAATGACTATCCCGCGTCGTCGGTGATTCCTGCGGCTGCGCTGTGGGGGTCGCGCGCCGCGTTCGAACGCCGTCAGGCTGCGACCGCATGCGGCTGGCTCACCCGTGGCGTCGCGGCGGTCGGCACCGATGTGGAATTTCGCAGCCAGCTCGAATTCGCACGTACCCGGTGCACCGAAGGCGTCGTGCCCGTGGATGCGCCGCTGCCGCCCGACACCGCCCGTGGTCGTCACGCGGTGACGCCGCGCCCGCCAGCCACTCCCCGCCGCGCCGATTCGGTTCGTACCGCGACCGCCGCACCGCGCCCGGCCGGTGCATGGCGCGTGCAGGTCGGCGCGTTCAAGGATGCCAGTGCCATTCGACGCACGCTGCAGTTGATCGAGCGCGCCGGTTTTACGGCGTATCAGATACCTGGGCCGAAAGGGTTGACGAAGATCCAGGCCGGACCGTTCGCGACGCGGGACGAGGCCAACGCGAAACGGGCTGCGGTGGAGGCTTCCGTGAACGGGGATGGGTTTGTGACGCGGGTACCGTAAGTAGCCGTTAGCCGGAACGTCCGACGGCTAACGGCCCTTTACCCGCGACTAGATTCCCCCAAAATGGCCGACTCCCCCCTCCTCACCCAGTACCGCGAGATCAAGGCGCGTCACACCGACGCGATCCTGTTCTTCCGCATGGGCGACTTCTACGAGATGTTTTACGAGGACGCCCAGGTGGCGTCGCGCGTGCTCAACATCACGCTGACGTCGCGCGGCGACGGTGTGCCACTCGCTGGTGTGCCGGTCAAGGCCGCCGCCGGATATCTGCGACAGTTCATCGCGCCCGGCCATCGGGTCGCGATCTGCGAGCAGGTCGAGGATCCGAAGACCGCGAAGGGGATTGAGCGGCGCGCTGTGGTCGAGACGGTGACACCAGGCGCGTTCCTCGACGAAGATTGGACCCCGGGCGCGCGCAACAACTGGCTGGTGGCCGCCGCGCCAGGCACCATGTCGACCGGCGTCGCCGCACTGGACCTCTCAACCGGCGAGTTTCTCCTCGAAACCGTCAGTCCCGACGGACTCGGCGACGTGCTTGCGCGGCTGGCACCCGCTGAGGTGGTGGTGCCGCGCGAGACCCGCATCGCGCTCGACGACGGCGTAATGCGTACCGAACGCGAACGCTGGGAATTCGATCCCGAGCTCGCCCGGGAGGAACTCGCGCGCCGTCTGCAGCTCGCGTCGCTCGACGGGCTCGGCGTGGGTGTACAGGACGCGCCCGCGATCGGCGCGGCTGGCGCACTCCTCCGGTACGCCCTCGAACTGCAACCGCAGGGCCTGCCACACCTCGCGCGCCCTACCGTGCGTCGCAGCGACGAGTGCTGCTGGATCGACGAGATGACGCGCCGCAACCTCGAGCTGGTCGAACCGTTGCGCGCTGGAGCGAAAGGCGTGACCCTGGTCGAGACGCTCGATCGCACGCTCACGCCGATGGGTGCGCGGTTGTTGCGGCAGTGGGTTGTCTCGCCACTGTCTGATCCGGCGCGGATCGACAGGCGCCTCGACGCGGTGCACGTGCTGGTCGAATCGGGACGCCTCCGCGGCGAACTCCGCGCCGCCCTCGATGGCGTGCGCGACGTCGAGCGTCTCGCGGCGCGTGCGGCCGCAGGCCGCGCCACGCCCCGGGAAATGGGCGCGCTGCGCGATTCCTGCCTCCGGCTTCCCGATGTGGCCGAATCGCTCGCGCTGCTCGCGGTGCGCGTGGTGCCGGGCACGGAACGGGTCGCGCGACACCTCGATCACGCCAGCGGCACGCTCGACATCCTGCGCGACATCGCGGCCGAACTCGCGCGTGCCCTGGTCGAACGACCGCCAGCGTCGCTCGCCGACGGTGACACCATCATGGCTGGCTACGACCCCGATCTCGACGAGCTCCGCAACTTGCGCGACAACGGCCGTCAGTCGCTCGCGTCGATCCAGCACCGCGAACGCGAACGCACCGGTATTCAGTCGCTCAAGGTCGGCTACAACAAGGTCTTCGGCTACTTCCTCGAAGTCACCCACGCCAACAGCCGGTCGGTCCCGGCCGACTACGAACGCCGCCAGACGCTGACCAACGCCGAGCGCTACGTCACGCCAGAGCTCAAGGAATACGAAGCGAAGGTCCTCGGCGCGGTCGAACAGATCGGTGAACGCGAAGGTGCCCTGTTCGGCGCGCTGCGTACCCTGGTCGGCGACGCGATCGCGAGGGTACAGGACACATCGCGCCTCCTCGCCCGCCTCGATGTGCTCGCCGCGCTCGCGGAAACTGCCGTCACTGAGCAGTACGTGCGGCCGGTGGTTACCGCCGGACACGAACTCGTGCTCACGGCATCCCGCCATCCAGTCATCGAGCGGATGATGGCGCGCGAGCGGTTCGTCCCGAACGACGTTCGATTCGATCATGTGGAACGGGTGCTGATCGTGACCGGCCCCAACATGGCGGGCAAGAGCACGATCCTGCGCCAGATCGGCCTCTGCGTGCTGCTGGCGCAGATGGGCAGCTTCGTGCCCGCGGCGGCGGCGACCATCGGCGTGGTCGACCGGCTCTTTACCCGGGTTGGCGCGAGCGACAACCTCGCCCGGGGCCAGTCGACGTTCATGGTCGAGATGAGCGAAACCAGCGCCATTCTGCACGGCGCGACAGCGCAGTCACTCGTCCTCCTCGACGAGATCGGCCGGGGCACCAGCACGTACGACGGCGTTGCGATCGCGTGGGCGGTCACCGAGCACCTGCACGACCGCATCGGCTGCCGCACCATGTTCGCGACCCACTATCACGAGCTGACGCAGCTGCCGGAGCAGTTGGCACACGCCCGCAACCTGAACGTGGCAGTCCGTGAGACGCCCGACGGCATCGTGTTCCTGCACCGCCTCGAACCGGGCGGAACCGACCGGTCCTATGGCATCCACGTGGCGCAGCTCGCCGGCCTTCCGGAGGGTGTGGTCGATCGCGCCAGGGCAGTCCTCGGTACGCTCGAGACCGGGCATCGGATGGTGCCCGGCGAGCCACCTCGCAACCCCGACCCGGCCCAGCCGTCGCTCTTCGATCTGCTCCACGCCGGGGTCCGTTCGTCGCCGCCGAACAGTGCAGGTGACACGACCACGCCGAACGACCGGGGCGAGCCGGACGACCTCCAGCGGATCGCGCCGCCGACGCCCGAGCAGCGTCAAGCCACCGCGCTCGCCGAGCGGATCAGGGGGCTCGATCCAAACCGGATGACTCCGCTCGAAGCGCTCAACGAACTTGCCCGGTTGAAGCAAACCCTGACCTGACTTCCGACCGCGCATCGGAACGCGACTGCTGTCCTGGCCGATCGAGTGCTGCGACATCTCGCCACCAGGCGACCGACCACGTCCACCACCACATTGAAGCAGAAATCCACAGCGACCGGCGCTGGGCGGACACCTGTAACCCATTGCGGTACAACGCATTGTGGTCGCAACCGATTGTTCACATGTAACCACTATTTGAGATATAGATGGTTACAGGATACGATAATTGCCGTAACCTGTCACATGTGTTATGATGGTTACATGCAGAGAGCGCATAACTTGATCGGCGGGCGGGTCTGCCTCGACTTCTGCAACACGATTTTGGGGGACGGCCGCGTCGCCGAAAACGATCAGTGGTCGAGTTATGACGACCTGATCGCGTGGGGTCTCGTGGCCGAACTCTTCGGCTCAACCGAAGCGGAGCGACTGCGCCACGAGGCTGCCAGCGACCCGAAATCCGCCCGGCGGGCGCTCGCGTCCGCGCGCCGATTGCGTGGGGCGATGTATCGCGCGTTTCGCGCCGAGGCTCGGGGCGAGGGCGCGCCAGTGACAGACCTGGACGTCATCAATGCGGTGTTGGTGCAAGGCACGTCGCAGCGCCGCCTTCGCCCGGCGATGCAGGGCGCCTGCTGGGCGTGGTCGGACGCTCCTGGGTCGCTCGACGCGCTCCTTTGGCCTGTGGCCTGGTCGGCCGGCGAACTGTTGACGTCGAGTCAGCTCGAGCGGGTCAAGCAGTGCGGCGGTTGTCCCTGGCTCTTCCTCGACAGCAGCCGCAATCGCTCGCGACGCTGGTGCGACATGCGCGACTGCGGCAACATCGCGAAGGTTCGGCGCCATCGCGCCTCGCGGTGAACCTGGTGCCGGCCACCCGGGCGTCGCGTCTTGTCCCGCGTTAGGATTCCTGCCGTGCATCGACTCGCCCTGACCCTCCTGCTTGTCGCCGCGTGTGGCGGCAGCCCGGATCCCGACACGGCGGTCACGCCGGCCTCACCGATCCCCGGCCAGCCCGAGATCCCTTACCCGTCCGAGCTTTTCGTCCGTGGCGTCGAGGGCGAAGTGCTGCTCTATCTGGTAGTCGACTCGTTCGGTGCTGTGATCCGCGACTCGACCCGAATCGCAACGTCGAGTGGCCACTCGGCGTTCGATGCCGCCGCGATGGCCGCCGCGCCGTCGATGCAGTTCACACCCGCCCGTCGTGTCGGCATCGCGATCACTCATCCGATTCAGGTCCCGATACGCTTCACGATTCCCGACTCTCTGCGCGCCCCGAAGGACTCCACTCGATGACCGTGCCGCATCCCAGGCCATACGCCTCCGTGCTCGACACCATCGGCTGGACCCCGCTGATCCAACTGGCGCGCATCGGTCAGGGACTGCGTACGCCGATCTACGGCAAGGCGGAGTACGCCAACCCGGGCGGCTCGGTGAAGGATCGCATCGGTCTCGCGATCATCGAAGCCGCCGAGCGGGCGGGCGAACTCGCTCCCGGCGGTGTGATCGTCGAGGGGACCAGCGGCAACACGGGTGTCGGCCTCGCGATGGCTGCCGCGATCAAGGGCTATCGCTGCATCTTCACCATGCCCGACAAGATGAGCCAGGAAAAGGTTCGGCTGCTCAAGGCCTACGGCGCCGAAGTGGTGGTAACGCCCACCGCAGTGCCCCCGGACCATCCCGAGAACTACGTGATGAAGGCGAAGCAGATCGTCCACGACACGCCCGGCGCATTTCTCGCCAATCAGTTCTACAACCAGGTCAATCCCGACGTGCACTACGCCACCACTGGCCCCGAGATCTGGGCGCAAACCAGCGGACGCGTCACCCATTTCGTCGCTGGCGCTGGCACCGGTGGCACGGTGAGCGGCGCGGGGCGCTATCTCAAAGAGCAGAATCCGAAGGTGCAAGTGATAGCCGGTGACCCGATCGGCTCGCTGTACACCGGGTATCACCACACCGGGGAAATGGGCACAGGCGTGCCCTACAAGGTCGAGGGCATTGGCGGCGACAAGATTCCGACCACCGTGTGGTGGGACGTGATCGACGACTTTCGGCAGGCGACCGACAAGGAATCGATGACAATGGCGCGGCGCCTCGCCCGCGAGGAAGGCATTCTGGTCGGTGGTTCGGCCGGACTCAACGTGCACCTTGCAGTCGAACTCGCTCGCGCACTCGACGATCCCGATGCCTGCATCGTCACGATCCTCTGCGACACGGGCGAACGGTATCTCTCGAAAGTGTTCAACGACGAGTGGTTGCAGGAGAATCAGCTGCTCGATGCGCCACGCCCGACCGTGGCTTCACTGCTTGCGCGTCGAACGGCCGACGCGCCCGCGCTGGTGCAGGTGGCGCCGGCCGCGCCGGTGCGCCAGGCGCTCAACCTCATGAGCACCTTCAACGTGTCGCAGATTCCGGTGATCGAGAACGGCCAGTGCCTGGGTGCGCTCACCGAGAGCACCCTGATGACCCGCGCGCTCGAGCAGCCCACCGTGCTCGACCGACCGGTGCGCGAACTGATGGACAAACCGTTCCCGGTGGTCGACGGCACCCTCACGCTCGACCGCCTCGCCCCGATGCTCACTCGGGAATCGCCCGCGGCGCTGGTTGAGGAGGGGGGAGCGCTGGTCGGGATCGTCAGTCGATACGATGTGTTGCGGGTGATGATAGGACGATGAGAAGGGAGAAGGGAGAAGGGAGAAGCGAGACCTTACACCCATGTCTCTTCTCGCTTCTCGCTTCTCGCTTCTCGATCATCGCATCACGACACCACACGCCACTCTGTCCCCAGAGTTCCCCGCGGGATCGGTCCGCATGTCGTCCGGACCAGCGTGCACCACCACGGCCGCACCGTCGAAGTCGAGCAGCTCCGCGAGCGTTCCGCCGGTCGTCGCGGAGTTGATCATCGCCGTCCCATCACCGGCAACGTC
>JANMSC010000457.1:0-16783 GCA_031388885.1 Gemmatimonadales bacterium
CCACCGGAATCGCGGCGAGATCGCGCACCAGGCGGTGCCGGTGGAGTCGGTGTCGCTGATCGACTGCAGATACGGCCGACGCGCCCCCCGGAAGGCCGCGCTGCCTTCCTCCGTGCGCCCGCCGCAGGTGGACGAATAGAAAGCTTCGATCGGATCGCCGTTGAATGTGACCGCTTCGCCACGCGTGGCCTCGACCGCCGCGCTGGCCATCGCGTTCTCGTTACGCGTGCCAGCGTACGCCTGATCGTTCACATCAGCGACGAGATCGAACCCCTTGGCGCGCCACCGTCCACGGTTGCGGAGCGCGTAGGTGCGTGACACCACGGCCTGCGCCTTGAGCGCCTCTTCCTCGCCCGGAGACCGACGCCCCATCTCCGCTCCCACCACCCCCGCGAGATAGGCTTCGAGTCCCACGACGTTCACGACGGTGAGCCCGCGCTCGCCACGGCGCAGCTCCATGGTGCCACGGTACTCCTGTCCGTTGATTCGCACCGTGCCCGCGCTGTCCACCGGGACGATCTGCAGCACGCGCCGAACGACGTCCGGGAGCGGGCCGCCGACGCCGACGCCTGCTCCACGCGGTGCCGCGTCGATCGATGTCGCAGCATCGACGACACCCACTTCGCCTTCGTCAGGATCGACGACGCGGAACGCGCCACCGCCACCAATGGTTGCCCGCAGGGCATCGACCACGATGCCGAGGCGCAATTCGGGGTCAGCGGAGCGAGGCGGCGGCGCCAGCGACGGATCATCAGGAGGGACGCAGGAGCCGAGCGCGACGACGGCAGCAAGCGTTGTCATCTCGACCCTCGACACGTTGCGCAGCATCAGCGACGGGTTGAGGCATCTCAGCCTCAACTTCTGAAGTTCCCGAACTTCAACTCGACGTCGAAGTCGCCGGCACGCAGGAACGCAATCACGGCCTGCAACTCGTCACGCGACGGCGAGGTCACCCGCAACTCGTCGCCCTGAATACCGGCCTGTACCTTCTTGAATCCGGCATCCTTGATGGCGCGCTGGATCTTCTTCGCGGTCTCGATCGGGATCCCTTGGGCAAGGGTCAGCGTGCGGCGCACCGAGCTGCCGGCGCCGTAGACGAGGTCACCGATGGTGAGGTTTTTTGTCGGCACGCCGCGCTTGATCAGCCGGGTTTGCACGACGTCGAGCAGCGCTTCCATCCGGAACTCGTCATCGGCGTCCAGCGCGATCGTTGCCTTCTCCCGGTCGAGCTCGACGGTGCAACGTGTCCCCTTGAAGTCATAGCGCTGGGCGATCTCCTTCACGGCCTGGTTGACCGCGTTGTCGACTTCCTGGATGTCCACGCCGGTGGAGACGTCGAATGAGCTGTTGGTGGCCATGAGGTCAGGATAATAAAACGGGGAGCGAGGAGGGAAGAGGTGCGAGCGAGGCGGGAGCGGAGAGCCCTTATCCTTCCTGCGGGCGTGGACACGCCCCCACGCTGTGTCGTCTCCATGACGGAACGCGCGTCGTGACTCCCTCGGAGGACCCAATGCACAGCATCCCGGCCCCACACCACGCCGGCGCGATGGCCGCTGCCCGGCGTCGGCTGGAGCCGTAATGCCGCCACCCGCCTTCGGCTGGGGCAGCGACTCAACGATCGAGGAGCCAATCCGCGCGGAGCTCTTTGGCGTCGAACGTCTGGAGCAGCACGCCACGACCCTCGCGCGGGCGCAGCGGGTGGTGCGCGATACGCTCAAGGGCAGCCCGCTGCTCGAGCGCGTTCGCGCCAACGGCCGTGTCCTGCGCGCGCGGCACGCCGAGATGGCAGAAGCCGTCACCCAGGACCGGTGGATCACTCCGGCGGCGGAATGGCTGCTCGACAACTTCTACATCGTCGATGAGCAACTCCGCGAGATCCGTGACGACCTGCCAGTCGGGTTTTATCGCGAGCTTCCCAAGCTGGTCGACGGACCGCTCGCGACCCTGCCCCGCGTGTACGGCATCGCCTGGGCGTTTGCGGCCCATACCGACAGCCGTTTCGATCCCGAGCTGCTGCGGCGGTTCGTTGACGCATACCAGCACGTCGACCCGCTGACGATCGGCGAGTTGTGGGCAGTTGCAATCACGCTGCGCGTGGTGCTGGTGGAGAACCTGCGTCGCTGCGCCGAGGCGATTGCCCGATCAATGTCGGATCGGCAACAGGCCGACACACTCGCCGACGAACTCCTCGGCCCGAACGGCCATCGCGCGTCCGTCACTGCCGCGGTGCTGGAACAGTTCGAGGACGCGCCGATGTCACGTGCGTTCACCGTCGAACTCATGCTGCGGTTGCGCGACCGGGACCCCGCCGTGACGCCCGCACTCGTGTGGTTGAACGACCGACTCGCGGCCGAGGGCACCACGGCCGACGACGTCGTCAACGCCGATCATCAGCAGCAGGCCGCGATGACGGTCACTGTTCGCAACCTGATCACGAGCATGCGCCTGATGTCGGCGTTTGACTGGGCCGCGTTTGTCGAGCGGGTGAGTCTGGTCGATCGCGTGCTGCGCGCCAATCCCACGTTTGCCCAGATGGACTTCGCGAGTCGCGACGCATACCGACACGCGATCGAACAAGTCGCTCGCGGGTCGCGCCGCACCGAACTCGACGTGGCTCGCGCGGCAATCACGCGGTCAGAGGCGGTGAGTCGGGATGACCGCGCTGGTCGTCCGTCGCACGACGCCCGTCGGGAAGATCCGGGCTACTACCTCGTCGGCGGTGGGCGCCGTGCATTTGAACGGCAGCTCGGCTTTCGATCGACCGTCGCGAGGCGCCTGTTCAGGGCGTATATCGATGCCGCGATTCCGGGCTACCTCGGATCGATCGCACTACTCACCGCCGGCGTGCTCGCCGTGCCGCTGTACGCGGCTGCCGCAGGCGGCCTCGACCTGACCGGGCTCGTGGCGCTCGGCGTGCTCGGTGTGGTTGCGGCGTCTGACCTCGCGATCGCGCTGGTCAACCGCAGCGTGACGGCGGTGGTCCCCCCGAGCCTCCTGTCGAGACTCGAACTGCCAGGCGGCGCCCCGCCCGACCTGCGTACCCTCGTGGTGGTGCCGACGCTGCTGCTCTCGCTCGACGACATCGAAGCACAAATCGAACGGCTCGAAGTCCACTACCTCGCCAACTCCGACGGTGAGGTCCTGTTCGCATTGCTCACCGACTGGACCGACGCGCCGGCGCAGACCGGGCCCGATGACGATGCATTGCTTGCGTCGGCGCGACAGGCGATCGCCCGGCTGAACCGGCGGCACGCCACCGCACCTGGTGGTCACGCGCGGTTCTACCTCCTGCACCGGCGTCGCGTGTGGAATGCCCGCCAGGGCGCTTGGATGGGGTGGGAGCGAAAGCGCGGCAAGTTGCATGAGTTGAACCGACTGCTGCGCGGCGCGACCGACACCACGTTCGTCACACTCGACGACGACGAGCCCGGACTCCCGCCGGACATTCGCTATGTCGTGACCCTCGATAGTGACACCCGCATCCCGATTGGCGCCGTGACGGGTCTGGTCGGGACGATGGCGCACCCCTTGAACCGTCCTCGGTTCGACCACCCCAATGGTCGGGTGGTCGAGGGCTATGCGATTCTTCAACCCCGCGTGACACCGCCGCTTCCGGGCCGCGCCGGGTCATTCTTCCAGCAACTCATGTCGGGCCCGTCGGGGATCGATCCGTACGCATCTGCGGTGTCGGACGTGTATCAGGACATTTTCAACGAGGGCACCTTCACCGGCAAAGGGATCTACGACGTCGATGCGTTCGAGGCGGCGCTTGCGGGGCGGGTGCCCGAGAACCGCCTCTTGAGCCACGATCTGTATGAAGGAATCTTTGCCCGCGCCGGACTGGTCACCGACATCGAGGTGTTCGAACAGGCGCCAGCGAGCTACACCGTCGCCGCCGCGCGGCAACACCGGTGGGCGCGGGGCGATTGGCAATTGCTGCCATGGTTGGTGGCGCCGAAGCTTCCCCTGGTCGCGCGATGGAAGATCCTTGACAATCTTCGTCGCACGCTCTCGGCGCCAATGATGTTCCTGACCGTCGTGGTCGCATGGACCTGGCCTGGAGCCTCGCCGCTGATCTGGACCGACTTCCTCCTCGCGACCATCGCCATACCGATGCTCATCCCGGTTTTTGCGGGCGTGATCCCCCGTGGTCGCGGCATCTCGAAGCGAAGCCACGTCCGCGCCGTGCGGCGCGATCTCGAACAGGCCCTCTGGCAGACCGCCGTCACGGTCACCATGCTGGCGCATCAAGCCTGGCTCATGACCGACGCCATCGTGCGCACGTTGGCGCGGGTGTTCGTGACGCGACGCAACCTGCTCGAGTGGACCACGGCTGCGCAGGCCGCCCACGTTCATCAGGCTGCCTTCGGTGACTTCGTGCACCGCATGGCAGGCGCACTCGTCCTCACCGTCGGCGCGGCGGCGCTCATCCTGATGCGGCGGGTAGACGCCTGGCCAGCGTCAATTCCCCTGCTCTTGCTGTGGGCGAGTTCACCGCTGATCGCGCATCGGATCAGCGTGTCCCAGCTCGCCGCGCGGACGACCGAGGTCACACCGGCCGACGCACGAACCCTCAGGTTGATCGCGCGGCGCACGTGGCGATTCTTCGCCACGTTCGTCGGCCCCGACGATCGGTGGCTCGCGCCCGACAATTTCCAGGAGACACCGTCTCCGATCGTCGCTCGCCGCACGTCACCCACCAATCTCGGATTGTCACTGCTGTCGACGGTCGCGGCCCGCGATTTCGGCTGGATCGGCCTGGTCGAGATGGTCGAACGCCTTGAGGCCACCCTGGCGTCGATGCGAAGCCTCGATCGCCATCGCGGACATTGGTACAACTGGTATGGTACGCAGGACGGTCGTGCGTTGGAGCCACGCTACATCTCATCGGTGGACAGCGGCAATCTGGCTGGTGCGCTGATCGCGCTCGGCGCTGCGTGTCGCGAGATGATCGACCAGCCCTTCATCTCGGCCGCGGCGCTGGTCGGAGTCGACGACACCGCAAGCGTGCTGCGACGGGCGATCGACTACCGGTCGTATGACCGCAGGCGGAGCGTCGTCGATCGCCATCGGATCGAGGCGGCCGTCGCGACACTGACCGACGCCAACGATGCTGTTTACCGTACGCCCGCCGACTACGTGGCCCGCTTGCACGAGCTTGCGACCGCGGCGCAGGTATTACGAGAGGTCGGCAGGTCGGAACCGGAGGACCGTTCGGGTACCGACGGCGAGTTCGCCATCTGGACGGATGCGCTCGTGGCCGGTATCGCCAGCCACCAGCGCGACCTCGGCGTCCTTGCTCCGTGGGCGTGGCTGCACGCCGACGCGGCGCCGTCGGTCCTCGCATCGTTGGCACACAGCCTGATGCTGTCAGCGATGCCTGGGCAATGCGACCTCGCAGCGCGTGCGCTCCAGATGCTCCGCGAGACGCCCGATCCTGACGCCCCGATCGCAAGCCGCGACCTCGACGAGTTGATCGCCGCTGTCGAGCACGCCGGCACGGCTTCGACATCGCTGATCGAACGGCTCGCCGCAATGGCGCACGAGACGGAGCAGATGGTCGAGTCGATGGAGTTTGACTTTCTGTTCGACCGGACCCGCAAGCTCTTTTCGATCGGCTACCGGATCGCCGACGACGCGTGCGACCCGGGCTGGTACGACCTCCTCGCGTCCGAGGCTCGGCTGCTCAGTTACATCGCGATCGCCAAGGGCGACGTGCCGGTGGAGCACTGGTTTCGACTTGGTCGCGTGCTCACGCCGGTCGGACGCGATTCGGTCCTGATGTCGTGGTCGGGATCGATGTTCGAGTACCTGATGCCAGCATTGTTATTGCGCACCCCGTTCGGAAGCCTGCTCGAACAGACCTGTCGGTTGGTGGTCCAACGCCAGATCGCGTATGGCGCCGAGCGTGACGTACCGTGGGGCGTCTCGGAATCGGGTTACAGCGCCCGCGATCTCGAGATGACCTACAAGTACTCCGCATTCGGCGTACCGGGACTCGGCCTGAGGCGGGGATTGGGCGACGCCATCGTGATCACGCCGCACGCCACTGGCCTCGCAGCCATGATCGATCCGGCGGCGGCAGTCCGAAACTTCGGCGACTTGCGAAGCGCTGGTGCGTCCGGACCATTCGGCTTCTACGAGGCGATCGACTACACCGCTGCACGGCGTCCACCCGGCGCTCGCAGCGACGTGGTCCGGAGCTACATGACACATCATCAGGGCATGATCCTCGTGGCGATCACCAATGCCCTGCAAAACGGGATCATGCGTTCGCGCTTCCACGCCGCGCCGATGGTCCAGGCGAGCGAAATGCTCCTTCAGGAACGGACGCCGCGCGATGTCGCAGTCGCGCGTCCCCGGGTCGAAGTGTTCGCGGCAGTTGGTGACGTACGGGAACCCGTACCAGCAATCGCACGAAGGTTCGCGTCACCCCATGCCACGACACCGCGCACCAACCTGCTCTCCAACGGGCGGTACGCGGTGATGATCACGTCGGCTGGCGCTGGTTATAGCCGATGGAGTGGCCTCGCCATTACGCGGTGGCGCGAGGACGTCACCCTCGATGATTCGGGCACGTTCCTGTTCGTGCGCGATGTCGCAAGCGGCGAGAGTTGGTCGGCCGCCTACCAGCCACGCGGCGTCGAGGCTGCCGCGTACGACGTCTCGTTCCGCGAGGATCGCGCCGAGATCACCCGCCGCGATGGATCGCTGATCACCAAGCTCGAGGTGATCGTGTCCGCCGAGGACGACGCCGAGGTGCGACTGCTCTCGCTGACCAACCACGGATCACGGCCGAGGGAACTCGACGTCACGTCGTACGCAGAGATCGTGTTGGCCCCGCACGCCGCCGATCTCGCGCATCCGGCATTCTCCAACCTCTTTGTCCACACCGAAGGGATCCCCGATGCCAACGCGGTGCTTGCGACCCGGCGCCAGCGGTCGCCGGACGATGCACCCGTGTGGCTCGGGCATTCAGTCACGGTCGATGCCGAGACGGTCGGGCCGTTGCAGTGGGAGACCGACCGGCTCCGCTTCATCGGGAGGGGCAACTCGCTCCGCACCGCCGATGGCGCCATCGGCGCCCAATCCCTCTCCAACACGTCCGGTCCAGTGCTCGACCCGATCGTGAGCCTTCGACGGCGGGTGCGCATCCCTCCCGGCAAGACCATCCGCCTGTGCTACTCCACGTTTGTGGCCCGCTCGCGGGAGGCGGTGCTCGACCTGGCCGACACGTACCACGACTGGATGATCTTCGACCGCGTGGCAACGCTGGCGTGGACGCGTGCACAGGTGCAGATGCACCACGTCGGAATCGGGCCCAATGAAGCACACCTCTTTCAGGAACTCGCCGGACCGATCCTGTATGCCGATCGCGCGCTGCGTGCCCCACACGAGGTGCTGACTCGCCAGCACGGCGGCGGCGCCATGCTCTGGGCGCATGGCATTTCGGGCGACCTGCCAATCGTGCTGGTCGACATCGACAGCGCAGATGACGTTGGACTGGTCCGTCAGTTGTTGCGTGCCCATGAGTATTGGCGCATGAAGCGCCTGGCCGTGGACGTCGTCATCTTGAACGACCGCGCGCCGTCGTACCTGCAGGATCTGCAACTGACGCTCCAGACGATGGTGCGTGCGAGTCCCTCGCCGGGCCCGCCAGACCCCACCGATGTGCGTGGCGGCGTGTTCCTGCTTCGCGCTGATCAACTGACACCACCGCAACGCGACGTGCTGTACGCGGCGGCTCGGGTCGTCGTGTCGGGGCGACTTGGCTCACTTGCCGATCAGATGGCACGGGCGCTGCGGGCGACGCGTCAACCGGCTCCAGCCGTATCCGGACGCAGCCTGCTCCCGGTGCGCGCGACCATCGAATCCGCGCCGGCGGCGCCCGCCCGGCCGGCGCTCGAGTGCTTCAACGGACTCGGCGGATTCGCGAACGACGGTCGCGAGTACGTCATCGTGCTGGGCCCCAGGGATACCACACCCCTGCCGTGGATCAATGTGATCGCGAACGAGCGATTCGGTTGCCTTGTATCGGAGTCGGGCGCGGGATGCACCTGGGCCGACAATAGTCAGAGCAACCGCCTCACCCCATGGTCCAACGACCCGGTGAGCGACCCGGCGTCAGACGTGATGTACGTGAGAGATGAGGAGCGCGGGACCCTCTGGACGGCAACCGCGTTGCCGATACGCGAGGCAAACGGCGAGTACGTCACGCGCCACGGCCCGGGATACACCAGGCATGAACGAGTGGCACACGGGATGAGGCTCGACCTCGTACAGTTCGTGCCACCCGTTGATCCGATCAAGATCTCTCGCCTCGTGCTGACCAACCAGTCCGAGCGGACGCGCCGCCTGTCGGTGACGGCCTATGCCGAATGGGTCCTCGGTTCCTCACGAGCCATCACCGCGCCACAGATCGTCACCGAAATCGATGCCCCCACTGGTGCGCTCTTCGCGCACAATTCGTGGAACGCGGACTTCGCCGCACGGGTCGCGTTCGCGGACCTGCGAGGCATGCAGAGCTCGGTTACCGGCGACCGGGGCGAGTTTGTCGGCCGGCACGGGTCGCTCGCACGCCCTGCCGCACTCGACCGGGGCGAGCCAATGCGCGGGAAGGCTGGCGCCGGGCGGGATCCGTGCGCCGCACTCCAGCAGACGGTGGTTGTCCGGCCCGGTGAGGTTGCGGAGGTTGTGTTCTTCCTGGGGGAAGCGGCAACCCGCGAGGACGCTCGTGACCTGCTCGCGCGTTACCGCACTGCCGACCTCGACGCAACGCTTGCTGAGGTCACCGCGAGTTGGAATGCCGTGCTCGACACGGTGACCGTCACGACCCCCGACCGGGCGTTTGACCTGATGCTGAACGGATGGCTCGTGTATCAAACGCTGGCGTGCCGGCTCCTGGGCCGAGCGGCATTCTACCAGTCAAGCGGAGCGTATGGGTTCCGGGATCAGCTCCAGGATGTCATGGCGGTCATGGTCTCAAGGCCCGACCTTGCGCGACAGCAATTGCTACGAGCCGCGTCCCGACAGTTTGTTGAAGGTGACGTCCAACACTGGTGGCATCCCCCGACCGGTCGGGGCGTGCGGACACGATGCTCCGATGACCTGCTCTGGCTGCCCTACGTGGCGATGCGGCACCTCGAGGTCACCGCAGATGCCACGATACTCGACCAGATGGTGCGCTTCATCGACGGGCCGCCGTTGTCGCCCGAGCAGATGGAGTCGTATTTCGAGCCCCGCGAGTCGGGCGTGCAGGCATCGCTGTTCGAGCACTGTGCCCGGGCGATCGATCGCAGCCTGCCCGCCGGGCCGCACGGCCTTCCGCTGATCGGGGGCGGCGACTGGAACGACGGGATGAACCGGGTCGGCATCGAGGGCCGCGGCGAGAGCGTGTGGCTCGGCTGGTTCCTGCACACGATCCTCGCCGACTGGGCGCCGCTGGCGGAGGAACGAGGTGACATGGCGCGCGCCGCTGCGTGGCGCGCTCGCATGACCACGCTCGCCGAGGCATTGGAGCGCGATGGCTGGGACGGGGCGTGGTACCGGCGCGCGTACTTTGACGACGGCACACCGCTCGGATCGCAACTCAACACCGAATGTCGCATCGATGCGATCGCGCAGTCATGGAGCGTGATCGCGGGGGTCGCCCCGCTCGAACGGCAACGGGCAGCGATGGCGTCGCTGACACAGCAGCTCGTGAAGCGCGACGATCGACTGGTGTTGCTCCTCACGCCACCGTTTGACCAGACGCCGCTCGAACCGGGCTATATCAAAGGCTACCTCCCCGGAATCCGCGAGAACGGGGCGCAGTACACCCACGCCGCTGCCTGGGCAGTCATCGCGCACGCCATGCTCGGCGACGGCAACGCCGCCAGCGAATTGTTCGGCCTGATCAACCCGATCGGTAACGCCAGCACGCCCGCCGGGGCGGCGCGCTACAAGGCGGAGCCCTATGTGCTGGCTGGTGACGTGTACTCGACACCGCCGCACGTCGGTCGTGGCGGGTGGAGCTGGTACACCGGATCAGCCGCGTGGCTGTACCGCGCCGGATTGGAATCGATCGCAGGGTTTCAGCTGCGCGGGACACGCCTTGTCATTGATCCCTGTATCCCGACCGGGTGGCCGGGGTTCACGATCGTGTATCGTCACCATGCAACGACGTACCGAATCGCGGTCGAGAACCCGGATGGCGTGAGTCGGGGGGTGCGCACGCTCGTCATTGATGGAGCGGCACAGGAGGGTTCGAGCGTGGAGCTGGTGGACGATGGCGGGGAGCACCAGGTGCAGGTGGTGCTTGGCTGAGATGCTGGCGGCTTTCGCCGCCAGCCTAGGACAGGAAACTATCCAGCGCCTGTTTTACCCCCGCATGCCGCAGCCGCAGCAAGGCCTTTTCCTTGATCTGCCGAACCCGTTCGCGCGTGATGCCCAGCAACTCGCCAATTTCTTCGAGCGTGAGCGGCTCCGGACCATCGAGCCCGAAGTACAGCTTGAGGATCTTCGCCTCGCGGTCCTGCAGGCTCTTGAACACCGCCTCGATGCCCTCTGACAGCGCATTCTCCATGGTGTCTGCATCGGAGCCGCGGTCGGTGGCGTCGGGGAGGTAGTCGAGCAGGCGGCTCTCCTCGCCTGGCGCCATCGGCGCGTCGAGCGAGAGGTGGGCCTGCGAAATCGCCATCGTCCGTTCAATATCTGCCACCGCAAGGTCCATCCCTTCGGCGATTTCGACTGCGGACGGGTCGCGTCCGAGCTCCTGCTGCAGGGCCGACGTGCGCTTGCCGATGCGATAGAGCTCGCCAGCGCGGTTGAGCGGCACCCGCACAATCCGCGATTGCTCGGCAAGCGCCTGCAGGATCGCCTGCCGGATCCACCACACGGCATACGAAATGAACTTGATGCACTTGGTCTCGTCGAATTTGTGCGCCGCTCGGATCAGCCCAAGGTTGCCCTCGTTGATCAGGTCTGAGAGGGAGACACCCTGGTTCTGGTATTTTTTGGCAACCGAGACGACAAACCGGAGGTTGCTCCGGACCAGCGTATCGAGGGCTTCCTGGTCGTCGGCACGAATGCGCTGCGCCAAGGACACTTCGTCGGCCTGCGTGATGAGTGGATACCGACTGATCTCGCGCAGGTACACGTCGAGCGAGCCCTCATCGGACCCGCCACCACGGCTGCCCTTGCCGACCCGCAATGGGCGCATGCACCAGCCTCGAACACTGTCAGAATGCGGGACTGCTGAAATAACGCGGGGAGGAACCGGGGAAGCGTATATGTGACTGGAACGGGACGCAACGGTCTGTCATCCCTTCTCCCTTCTCCCCTCTCCCTTCTCCCTTCTCCCTTCTCCCTTCTCCCTTCTCCCTTCTCTCTTCTCTCTTCCTACACGTCGTACGTATCCAGCTGCGCCCGCTGCAGCGTGCCCGAAAAGTCGATGTAGCAGACCTTCGTCTCGGAATAGAACTGGAACACCTCCCAGCCCCCCTCGCGGTGCCCGTTCCCGGTCTGCTTCACGCCACCGAACGGCAGGTGCGCCTCGGCACCAATCGTCGGGGCGTTGACGTAGGTGATCCCGTTCTGCAAGTCCTCGAGCGCCCGAAACGCGGTGTTGACGTTGTTCGTGTAGATCGAACTCGATAGCCCGTACTTCACTTCGTTGTTCACCTTGACGGCCTGTTCGTACGACGACACCCGGATCACGCTCAGGACCGGGCCAAAGATCTCCTCGACCGCGAGGCGCGAACCCGGCTTCACGCCGGCAAAAATCGTCGGCTTGTAGAAGAATCCGTTGGCCACCCGCTGGCCACGCGGCCGCACGCCGCCCGTGACCAGCTCGGCGCCCTGTTCCTGTCCGATTCCAACGTATCGCTCGACCTTGCCACGCGCCGCCTCATGAATCAGCGGGCCGACCTGGCTCTTCCCCTGGCGGCCATCCCCCAGCACCAGCTTCTCCGCTGCTTCGGCGACCCGTGCGACAAACTTGTCGTGCACCTTGCGATGCACGATCAGCCGCGACGTTGCCGTGCAGCGTTGCCCGGTGGTGCCGAACGCTCCCCAGAGCACGCCGTCGAGCGCGAGATCGAGGTCGGCATCGTCCATCACGATCTGGGCGTTCTTCCCGCCCATCTCGAGCGACAGGCGCTTGTGCATCCGCCCGCAGACCTCACCGATCTTGCTCCCGGTATCGGTGGATCCGGTGAACGAGATGACTGGCACATCGGGGTGCGCCACCAGCGCCTTGCCCGCTTCTTCGCCGCCGTGCACCAGCTGAATCACCTCTGGCGGCAACCCTGCCTCGAGCAGGATCTCGACCAGCAGCGTCGCCGTGTGCGGCACGTCCTCCGACGGCTTGATGATCACGCTGTTACCGCACAGCAGCGCCGGGAACATCTTCCACGTCGGGATCGCCATCGGGAAGTTGAACGGCGTGATGAGACCGCAGACACCAATCGGTCGGCGTACACTCATCGCCCATTTCTGACGCAGCTCCGACGGGACCGTGTGCCCGAAGAGGCGGCGCCCTTCGGTGGCAGCGTAATACGCGGTGTCAATCCCTTCCTGCACGTCACCACTGGTCTCGGCCAGAACCTTGCCCATCTCGCGAGTCATCGCGTCGGCGATCTCCGCCTTCCGCGCCGACATGATGTCGCCCACGCGGCGGAGCACGTCACCGCGCAGCGGTGGCGGGGTGCGCGACCATCGCTCGAAGCCGAGCTTGGCGGATCGCACCGCCGCGTTGATGTCGGTCGCGCCCGAATCGGGAAAGCGCCCGATCAGGTCGCTGGTGTCAGCAGGGTTGCGGTTCTCGACGTGCCGCCCAGTACTCGGTGCCGCCCACGTACCCGCGATGAAGTTCTTGAAAGTCTTCGCCATGATATCCGTTGTCAGGAACAGGTCCAGGTGAGCGCCTCGGCGGTGTAACCGGTGCGCGGAAGAATCTCGCGGGCCCCGAGCACGAGGCCGGCCAGCAGCACGAGCACACCCACCATGTGGGCGAGCGCACGACGATGAACCCACGCGGAGCCCATCGTCCAGATGCCGGCTCCGGCAACCGCTGCCGCGCCGCCAAGGAATGCATACAGTGGCGCACCGCACACCGTGCCGTACGGCCACACGATCAACGCACTCGCACCGAGTGCGCCGAGGAGCGCCTTGAGCCACACGCCAAGGGCGTCGCGCGGCCGCGACGTCCGGGCTGGCGATACCGGCGCAGCACGGGCCGCAGGAGTTTGGGCGCCGGGTGCGCCGCTTCGCGCGGGCAAGTTCGACGGTGTGGTCGGCGCAGTGGCACCCGCCGAGCCGCGGTCCGCCGAGATCATCTTGTCGATCTCGGCCATCTCCTTGTCCCAATCACGTGGTCCGGTCATTTTCGCTCCCTCACAATGCCGTACTTCTCGATCTTGTTGTAGAGATTCGACCGCGGCATGCCGAGCGAGCGCGCCGTCTCGGCGACATTCCAGTGATGCTCCCGCAGGCGAGCCGCAATCAACGCGTGCTCCGCCTCCTCCCGAAACTGCATGAAGGAACTGTCACCGGCGTTCGCGGCGAACTTGCCCGGCTCGACCGGTGGCGCGAATTCGGCCGGCAGCACGAGATCCACGTCGGCCTCGGTCACCTCGGCGCCAGCGGCGAGGATCAGGAGGCGCTCAACGGCGTTGCGAAGCTCGCGCACGTTGCCTGGCCAGCGCCGTCGCTGCATCCGGCGAAGCGCGCCCCCGGTGAACCGCTTCGGTGTCATGCCCGGGCCGCTTCCCAAGGCGACGACGAAGTGCGACACCAACGCTGGCACATCCTCAAGCCGTTCCCGCAATGGCGGCACATGCACCGGCATCACATTGAGGCGGTGGTAGAGGTCCTCGCGGAAGCGCCCCTCGGCGATCTCGCCGGCGAGGTCCTGATTGGTCGCCGCGATGACACGCACGTCGACATGGATCGTGCGCGAGTCACCGACCCGCACGACCACACCCTCCTGAAGCGCGCGAAGGATCTTGGCCTGCGCCGCCAGCGCGAGGTCGCCGATCTCGTCGAGAAAGAGCGTACCACCATCCGCCGCCTCGAACTTGCCGGCCTGGTCGCCGACCGCGCCGGTGAACGAGCCTTTCACATGGCCAAAGAGCTCGCTTTCGACCAGCTCGCTCGGGATGGCCGCGCAGTTGATCTCGACAAACGGGCCGCGCTTGCGCTGAGACCCATCGTGAATTGCCCGTGCCACGAGCTCCTTGCCACTGCCATTTTCGCCCGTGATCAGCACCCGCGCGTTGGTCGGCGCCACGCGCGCGACCAGCTCGCGGATCTTGTCGAGCCCATTGCTGTCGCCGACCATCGCGAACCGCGCGTCGGTGGCGCGAGCGAGGCCCTCGCGCAGTCGGGCATTCTCGGAGGCAAGACGGCGATGCTCGAGGGCGCGCGCGACCGTGACGAGCAGCCGGTCGGAATCGAGCGGCTTCTCGAGAAAATCGAACGCACCCTGCTTCACCGACTGCACCGCCGTCGCGATCGTGCCGTGCCCCGAAATCATCACGACCCGGGCGTCGGGATCCTGCAGCCTGAGCTGCGCGAGCGTGTCGAGCCCGTCGATCCCCTGCATCTTGACGTCGAGGAGGACGAGATCGAATGGTTGGGCACGAAAGGCCGCCAGCGCCTCGCCGCCAGACGACGCGACCGCCACCTCGTAGCCCTCATAGCCGAGCACCTGCGCGAGCACATCACGAATCGACCGTTCGTCATCCACCACCAGCAGCCGCCCCTTCATGGTGTCGCGCTCGACGGATAGAGGGTGACGCCTTCGGGGCGCACGCGAAAGGACGTGATCCGGCGCGGCAGTGCGATCTCGAGACGGCCGTCGCTGGCACGCCCGGTGGCGCTCCCCACGGCGCGCGCGATGAGTGCGCTGGGCACTGGGATACCGCGCACACTCACGCGGTCGAGCTGCCATTCGGCGACGCCCGGACGCACCGGTGTGATCGTCCCCGACGCGATCACTGCCTGCATTCCGCTCAGGTTGATCGGCACGATGTCGCGCCACCGTTGGGGCAACCGGCCGGCGTCCACCATGCCGCGGACGCGCACCGTGCGATCACCCAGCTCGACGGTGACGGAATCGAGGGTCGCGTCGCCCAGAAACGACGCGCCGGCAGTCACGAGGGAGGCCATCTCGTCGGCGTTGAGCAGGACAGAATCGGGCCGGTCGCGCTCAAGCGAATCGACCTTGGCGATGGCCGATGCGAGCGACACCGGCGAAGGCGTGCCGAGGCGCCGCTGCACCGAGATCGGATCGACAACGCCGCGGCCCCAGCGGAGGAGTTCGTCCCGGTAGAGCCAAGCCCCGGCGAGCAGGACAAGTACGACAATCAGGGTGATCAGGCGACCAAGACAGCGCATCCGACAAACGTAATCCCGGCCGACCCGGGGCGTGGGTGTCGCGGCGCGGCTGAGCCGGTTACCGTGGGGCATGGCCGACAGTGATCCGATCGAGATTTCCGCAGGCGTGCTCGTGCCCCGCGAGGAGCTGGTGCTGCGCGCGTCGCGGAGCAGCGGGCCGGGCGGGCAACACGTCAATACGTCGTCCACCCGGATCGAACTGGTGTGGGACATCGCCGCATCGCCGTCACTCGACGACGACACCCGCGCCCGGCTGTTGCAGCGACTGGCGAGCCGGGTGGACAGCGCCGGCAAGATTCGCCTGGTGGCGCAGAGCGAACGGAGTCAGTTGCGCAATCGCGACGCGGTGATCGAGCGCTTCGGGAAGATGATCAGGGCGGCGTTGGTCGAGCAGACAAAACGGAAGGCGACGAAGCCGACCAGGGCGTCAAAGCGCAAGCGGATCGAGGCGAAGAAGCGGCGGGCGGCGGTGAAGAAGCAGCGACAGCAGCCGGCAGAGGAGTAGCGGTGTGCGGCGGCGCGTGGCGACATTGGTCATGCTGGTCACGTCCATCCCGACCGAGAATTGGCAGGCAGACATCGCTACCGCTCCCCACCCCGATCGAGCACCCGGTACTGAATCGCCTCGGCCACATGCCCGGGCCCGATTGTGTCGCTCTCCTCCAAGTCCGCCAGCGTGCGGGCGAGCTTGAGCACGCGGTGATACGCGCGCGCCGAAAGGCCGAGCCGCTCGATCGCCGCCTTGAGCACCGCTTCGGTTGGCGCGTCAACGCGCACGTAGCGCGACAATTCGCGCGGCCCCATGTGCGCGTTGGCATAGACGCCGCGCACCCGGTGAAACCGCTTGAGTTGTCGCTCGCGGGCGCGCTCGACGCGCTGGCGAATCACGGTGCTCGATTCGGCCGGTGTGCGAGCCACGAGATCGCCGTACGCCACCGGCGGCACCGCCAGGTGAATGTCCACCCGATCGAGCAGCGGACCCGAGATGCGAGCGAGGTACTTCTGCACCGCCAGCGGTGGACAGAGGCAGGGCTTGGTGCTGTCGCCCGCGTGTCCGCATGGGCACGGATTCATCGCGGCAACAAACAGGAATCGTGCCGGATAGCCCAGCGTCATCGCCGCGCGCGAGATCGTGACGTGTCCATCCTCCAACGGTTGTCGCAGCACTTCGAGCACGTTGGACGGCAGCTCCGCCACTTCATCGAGGAAAAGCACGCCGTGGTGCGCGAGTGACACCTCACCCGGTCGCGGAATCGATCCACCGCCGATGAGCCCGGCATAACTCACCGTGTGATGCGGCGCCCTGAATGGCCTGCGTGTAACCAACGCCTGCCCCGGCGGCAGCAACCCGGCGACTGAATGAATCCGGGTGACATCGAGCGCCTCTTCGAGCGTCATCGATGGC
>JANMSC010000460.1:0-8226 GCA_031388885.1 Gemmatimonadales bacterium
ATCGACACCGGGAAGAGGAGCAACCCGTGTCCGGCATCAGGATTGGTCCACCAGTCGCGAGCGAGGGTGCGCGCCGGATCGGCGAACAGCACCACAAACGCCACCACGGCGAGGGCAAGCGGCGCGCCGCGCCGCAACGGCCACGGTTCACCAAACAGGGTGGACACCGGCTGCGTCGCCGGCACCTCCGCGGCGGGAGCTACCATCCACCCTTCCGGAAGAGCATCACCGGAATCGTCTTGATCATGATCTTGATGTCCTGCCACACGCTCCGGCTTGCGATGTACTCGAGGTCGTGTGACACCTTCTGCTTGACGTCCTCAACACTGGTATCGTACTGCAGGTGCACCTGAGCGTGTCCGGTGATCCCGGGCCGCACCTGCTGGCGGCGCTGGTATTCGGGAATCTGCTCGCGCAACTCGGCGAACAGCTGCGGGCGTTCGGGCCGTGGTCCGACCATGTTCATGTCGCCCTTGAGCACGTTGATGAGCTGTGGCAACTCGTCGAGTCGGCACGACCGCAGCCAGCCGCCAATCCGCGTCACGCGCTGGTCGTCGTTGGTCGCCCAGACCGCCTTCCCATGTCGCTCGGCGTCAACGGTCATCGTGCGAAACTTGTAGATCACGAACGGACGTCCCCCAATGTCAGCACGGCGCCGCGAGTCACCGCGTGGCGGACGCCGCTGCCGCGCGTCAAGGCCAACGCGTGATTGGGCGTAGAACACCGGACCGCGCGACGTGAGCTTGATGGCCGCGGCGATGAGAAGCCAGATGGGGAGCGTCAGGACGAGCCCAATGAGCGCGACGAGGACGTTCAGTCCGCGAATCACCCGCTCGTCATTGCTCATCGCGACCGCCGGAACCCTCGCAGCCTCGTCGGCGCCGGTCTGTCCCTCGGGCTCTGCCAAAAGATCCTCACTGTCGCGGGCGCAAGTCAGCATCCCGTTGTCCACCGGTCAGATGACCCGTGTGATGCGCGTAATCAGGTACGCGAACGAAGCGATCCCCGTGACAAAGGCAAACCCCCGTGTCACCGTCGATCTGTTCCGGCTATCTCCGACGCGGATCTCATCGCCGGCCTGGATGTTGAGCTGATCGAGGGTGCGACCCTCGCGCAGCGCCAGCGAGAACGCCGCCGACGACACGATCTCCTTGCCCGCGCGCTGGATCGAACTCTTGTCGAGCTTCGCGCTACCCTTGGGCCCGCCACCGGCTTGCATCAACACTTCAGTCAGTTGTGCGCTCGCGGGCACGACGAAGAATCCTTCCTTGTTTATCCCTCCAAATATCGCGATGCTGATCTGAGCCTCGGCGAGAACTACGGGATCACGCAGGAACCGCGAGATGTGCTTCAACAGGTGCGGCTCAACCTCAGAACGGAGGATGCCGTCCATCGGAATCGCCCCGAGACTCGGAACGACGATGGTGCGGTTTGGGGTCACCACAAACGATCCGGTCAGCGATGCGTCGTTCGGAACTCCCATCCGGATTACGTCGCCGGGGCGGATATCGCCTTCCGCGAGCCGTTGCCGGATGAGCGCTGCCTCGGCGCGCTTGATGTCCTTCAAGGCGCCCGAGTACCCTTCCGACCTGACGATCTTGTCCATCTCGACCAACGAGGCCTCGAGCTCGGCGCGGGTGACGCCCGAGCGTTGCGTAGCACCGAGCATGGCGATCAATGAATCCGCTGCCGAGACCTGGGCTGGCGCGTCACGCAGAACACTCGCGGTGAGAACAGTCGCTGCAACGGCAATGCGCCAACGGATTCGAGCCACGTCTGCTCCCGGATGGTGGGGTTGCTCAACGGAGGGGCAAAGGCCGTTCCGAGCGATGCTGAACTGCAACAGGTGTACCAACACATGAGCGGACAACGACTTCCGGCCGTTCTCACCGATCGCGACTGCGGCCGGACTGGTGGCGTCTGTGGCATTGATGCCACGGAGTGTGGCGTTTCGCCACCGCACCGCGCGCGAGCATGTCTGGAGTCGTCCGACCAACGTAACTGATGGATCCGACCGATTCGCGGCAAAGGCCTTGCATTGGTTAGTGTCCACATCGATCGTTTCGTCCGCACCGGTGGTCAACCAAGCTCCGGTGCGTGGCGGGCAAGTACTTGCCGCGTAACAATTTCGCCACAGCGTGCGGGGTCACCGTTGGGGCTCACCCCTCCCGGTGGATGGTCAACTGCGGCCACAGGTCGTTGCGCTGATGCATCACTTTTATCTGGACGGCTCTACATGCACCCTGGCGCGCACGCCCCCGTCGAGGCAACCGTTGGCAAAGATGGGCTGGTGCTGATCGCCAATGATCACGAGTGGACCGCCCGGTCGCTCGAGACGATTCTGGTCGCAGCCGGGATGCGAGTGGTCCGGACGTTTACCGGACGGGAGACGCTGGAGGTGGCTGTTCGTGAAGCGCCCCACCTCTTCATTCTCGATCAGCAACTCCCTGACATTTCGGGCGTAGAAGTGTGTGCGGCGCTGCGCCGAGATCCTGCGTTCGGCGCGTCGACGCCGATCCTGATCACCACCGCTGGTCCGTCGGGGCGGCAGCAGCGGCTCGCCGCCTACGAGGCGGGAGCGTGGGAATTTTACGGCCAGCCGCTTGACGGTGAAGCCTTGCTGCACAAAGTCCGGGTGTTCATTGCCGCTCGTCGCGAGGCGGTCGCGTGTGCGGCGGGCACACTCATCGACATGGCCACCGGGCTCTACACTCGCGCAGGGCTTGAGCAGCGCGCGGCGGAGCTGGCCAGCGAAGCTCGGCGGAGTGGGACGGGACTCGCGTGCGTCGCGCTGGCGGCCGTTGACGGCACCACGCTGCACCCGGCGATCGTCGCCCGGGTGTTGCGAAGTCGCGCCCGGGTATCCGACGCGGCCGGGTGTCTTGGCCCGAACTCGTTCGCGGTGCTCGCAGGCGGCATCGGGCATGCGGGCGCGACGCGGCTCGCGGAACGCCTGCGTGAGGCGATGGACGCGGTGCCCGGATCGTCTGGCACGGCGTGGCGGGTGGCCATCGCGGCGCTCGACGACGCGTCGTTGCCTGCCCTCGAAGCGGACGGAGTCCTGACCCAGGCCGCGCACAACGTCGCAGCCTGATCGCGGCTATTCGCCGCCGCCCTTCGCGATCATTTTTCCGCCAGTCAACTCAATCTCGTCCACCGCACCGTACCCCTCGCTGTACGAGTAGTACTTGTACTCGTCGAGCGATGTGCGCACGTCGTTGAGGACCGCGCCAACAAGGCGAATCGGCAGCTGATCGACGATCTGGAGTTTCGCTTCAGCCATTGCGCGATCGGTCTCGCCAGCCCGCACAACCAGCAGGAGCTGGCCGGTCACGGTGCCGAGAACGAACGGATCGATCCCGGCGCCAAGCGGCGGCGAGTCCACCAGGATCACGTCGAACCGCGACCGCATGGCGGCGATCAGCTTGCGCATCCGCTCTGAGCCCATGAGTTCCGGCGCGTTGCGGTGGCGGCTGCCGCCCGGCATCAGCGTCAGGTGCTCATGCGTGGTCGCCCGAAGAATCGCTTCGATCGGCACGCCGTCGGCGAGGTGATCGAGCAGCCCGGGCACGCGCTCGACGCCGAGGGTGCGATGCAGTTCACCGCGTCGCGTATCGCCGTCGATCAGCAACGTTCGGTAGCCCGCCTCTGCGAATGAGAAGGCGAGGTTCGACGAGATCAGCGACTTGCCGTCACCGGGCATCGGACTCGTGACGGTGAGCGCAATCGACGTTGTGTCGGGGACCATGTGCAACAGGTTGAGACGAACCGTACGAAACGATTCGATCACTTGCGCAGCTTCTTCGGCGGACGCGACCAGGCCCTTCGCACG
This sequence comes from Gemmatimonadales bacterium, assembly GCA_031388885.1. Taxonomy (GTDB): domain Bacteria; phylum Gemmatimonadota; class Gemmatimonadetes; order Gemmatimonadales; family GWC2-71-9; genus Palsa-1233. Next base: position 3,833 of record JANMSC010000460.1, read on the forward strand.
ACGGATTTCGGGGATGACTCCCAGAATCGTGAGGCCCAGCCCGCTGCTGACCTGGTCGATGTAGCGGAAGCGCTTGTCGGTCAGGTCGAGCAGGAACGCCGCACCGAGTCCCAGGCCCAGGCCGAGCAAGCCGCCGAGCGCGATGATCATCGCGCGGCGGTTCTTGGTCGGACGCACCGGCGGTGACGCGCGGTCGAGCACGCGGACGTCGGCGAGTGAGCTGGCCTCCTGGAGCCGCGACGATTCGTAGCGCATCGTCAGGTCGTTGTACTGCTGGTCGGCAATCTTGAGCTCCCGTCGGAGATTGTCTTCCTGCATCGACCGTCCGGGGATGCCGCGAAGTTCGGTGCCAGATCGCGCGATCTGCGCCTCCAGCTGAGACAGCTCTTCGTCGAGGCGCCGAGTCACTGCCGCAGCGTACTGTGGCAACGTGGTGGCGCGCAGCTCGGCAATCTGGCGGGCGACTTCCACGAGATCCGGATGCGCCTCAGTCCTCCCGAGCACACCGGGGGCCGGACTCAAGAGCGCCCGTCGGGTCGCCTCGAGCTGCGACAGTTTGTTGATAATCGCGCTGAGCTCAGGCGAACGACTCACCGCACCAATTCCGACAAACTGATCGACGGCCAGTTCGCCCTGTACCGCTCGAGTCACGATTTCCTGGAGATTGCGGCGATCGCGCCTGATCACCTCAGCCGCGGTCCGCATCTGGAAGTAGGTGCTGATCACGGTGCCCTGCGTCTGCTGCAGGCCTGCGGTGACCGGTACATCGGCGTTCGGCTGGGTGATGTTGTCCACCCGGAACCGGCTGAGGTTCGTGTTCGCGCTCTCGAGGCGACGGCTCGCGGCCAGCAGCTGGGTGTCGAGCACCGCGGATTGTTCACTGATCTGCTGCCGCTTGATCCGAGCCGCCTCCCCGATGAAGCGTGCCACGACCGCGTTCAGCGTGTTCGCTGTCCGATTGGCATCGCGCCCATCGAGTGACAGGCGGAGGAATGCCGCCCTCAGCCCACTCATGTCCGAGCGGACCCGGCGTGCCAGTTCGTCGGCGACCTCTTCGGGCGTGAGGAGCATGAACCGATAGGTCTGGCCGAAGTTCCGCGGCACCGGGTCGACCAGCCAATTGAAGCCGAATCGGCGCAGTCCGACCGTATCGGTGACGAGCCCGGTTTCACGGTCATTTGGGTCAGCGCTCTCCGGATTCGTCAAGGTGTAGCGCTTCCCGTCCTGACTGAACTGGATCGAATAGCTCCCGGCGCGCGTGTGAGCCGTGCGATCGAAACGGTCGAACAGGGACGCGTCGGGGCCGGTCGGCCCCTCGAGCGCGCCTTCATCAAGGGTATTCGGGTTCGGTCCAACGATGTACAGGCGGCGGGCTTCGACCACCGGCTGCATCACTGTGCGGGTCTGCAGCAGCTCCACCCACTGCCCCGAGGTGAAGATCTCCTGTCCCTCGATCGGCCCAGCCGGGTTGTTGCCACGATTTTCGAGAGTCAGGGTGGACGAGACCGAGTACTTTGGCGGCATCATCCGGGTCATCAGCACGCCCCCGCCGATACCGGCCAGGAACAGGGCCAACACCAACCACTTGAACCGCTTGAGCGCGGACATGAATCGGGCGAACTGGCTCGTCCTGGCCGGACTCCCCGCGCTTGGGCTGAATGCCGGCCCGATCGCGTTCGGTGTCACCGGGGCCGGCAGGTTGCCGCCGGGCTCGTACATCGGACTCGTCATGAGCGTGGTGCCTCACCCTGAATGAACTGATGACCTTCCGCCTCGGGAAGTACGCAACAACGATACCGCGCCTACCGTCGGATCGCGGCAGCGCCCCCCGCCAGTCTGCCGCTAATCCGCCACATACCTGCCGCACAATTGCCACACTACGTTGTGTAACGGCAACGACATGGCTCAGATCCGGGGGTATTTTGCCGGGCCAGTCCAACAGGCCGGGCATGGATTCTGCAAAGCTGACCGTTGCGTGCATGCCCCGAAAGGTGTGCGCTCATTCCTGAGGAGACCCATGACCGCCGTTTCAGGAGCCGGGGCTGGCTTCAATGCATCGGACGCCGCCAACCGGGACATGCTGGCGCTTCCGGCCGACGTCAAGGCCTCGATCCGGGTGCTGATCGTCGATGACGAACGCACGCTGCGAGAGAGCTGCGCCTCGGTGCTGCGCGGCGAGGGATATAACATCACCCTGGCCGGCCGGGGCGAGGAAGCCCTCGACCTGGTGCGGCGGCGCCAGTTCGATCTCGTGCTGGTGGACCTGTTCATGTCTCAGGTGTCGGGGCTCGACCTGCTCAACGCCGCGCTGGAGGCCAACCGGGATTGCCTGGTTGTCGTGATGACCGGGAATCCTTCGGTTTCGTCCAGTATCGAGGCGCTCCGCATGGGCGCATGGGATTATCTCCCCAAGCCGTTTTCGGCGACGCACCTGCAGGTCCTGATCGGGCGAGCGTCGCACGCCACCCTCAAGGCGCGGGAAGCCGCAGACCTCCGCCTGCAGGTCATGCGGCAACATTCGCATTCCGACACCGCCGCCATCATCGGAATTTCGCCCGCGTTCCGCAAGGCGGTCGAGCTGGCGCGCAAAGTGGCCCCGACCGACGCCTCGGTGTTCATCAGCGGCGAGAGCGGCACCGGCAAGGAAGTTATCGCGCAATTCATTCATCAGCACTCACGGCGCGCCAAGCGTACCCTGGTGCCGATCAACTGCGCCGCACTGCCAGAGCCACTTCTTGAATCGGAGATGTTCGGTCATCGCAAGGGGGCCTTCACCGGCGCTGATCGCGACAAGCCCGGATTGCTCGAAGTTGCGAACGGCGGAACGCTCTTCCTCGACGAAATCACCGAAATGTCGCTGCCCCTCCAGGCCAAACTGTTGCGCGTCGTCCAGGACGGCGTGGTGCGCCGGGTCGGCGCGGAAACGGCCGGCGATCCGGTGGACGTGCGGTTCATCTCCGCGACCAATCGTGATCCGCAGGAAGCCGTGGAACGCGGCGTCCTGCGGGGTGACCTCTTTTATCGACTGCGGGTCGTCCCGATCACCTTGCCGCCGCTTCGGCAGCGTCTCGAAGACATTCCCTTGCTGGCGAATCACTTCCTCGGGGTGTTCTGGCACCGGCACCGGCAGATGCCCGGACGGCAGCCACACCTCAGCGACGCGAGCATCGAGTTCCTCCGCACCCGCGCGTGGCGCGGCAATGTGCGCGAACTGCAGAACGTGATCGAGCATGTAGCCGTGCTGGTCGATCCAGACCAGATGATCGAGCCGGGCGACATCCCGCTGTACGACGACTCGGAGGCGGCGGCGCCATCGATGCCGGCCGCGCAGCTCGACGGTCCGTTCCACGACGTCAAAGACCGGGTTGTGGCGCAATTCGAGCGAGATTACCTCGCTCGCCTCGTCACGCGCGCTGGCGGCAACATGTCGAAGGCGGCTCGTCAGGCGAACATCGACCGGACGACGTTGTACCGCCTGATGGAGAAACACGGCCTCCAGCGGGAGGAGCGCGGGGAGTGACCGCGCTGGGACCCGCGGCCCGCGCCCGGCTCGACGAAGCAGCCGATGCGCTGGTCGAAGACTGGCACGCGTTCACAGTCGATGCCGTGTCGCAAGCCGAAGTTGCCGCGGCGGCTGCCGAGGTTGCCGCGCGGATCGCCGACGCTGCCGCAGGTCGCACGGAAGCTGAACCCGCGTCCGAACCGGCTCCTCCTTCGGCGCTCTCGCGGCGTGTGCTTGCGGCGCTGCGGCGTCGACTGCTCGTTGACGATGGCGATCTTCCGTCGACGGAATTGTTGGACTTGTTGCGGGCGATTGAGCGGGTCGCCGAGCATCTTGATCCCCGCTGGTCAGGCCGCTTTCAGGATCGCATGACCGGCCCCAGCGGGCTCGACCTCATCGTCGAGGTCGCGCACGACTTGCGCTCGCCCCTCACGTCGATCCTCTTTCTTGCCGAGACGATGCTGCGGGGTCGCAGCGGGCCGCTCACGCCGCTCCAGGAGCGGCAACTTGGCCTGGTGTATTCCGCGGCGTTCGGACTGAATGCGGTCGCGAGTGATGTGATTGAATTGGTCCGGGGTGGCGATCGGATGCTGAGTCACGACGTGCAGCCGTTCTCCGTCGCCGAAGTGCTCGAGGCGGTGCGCGACATCGTCCTGCCGATCGCGGAGGAGAAGGGGCTCGAACTGCGTTTCCTCGGGCCGGAACGCGACCACCGCCTGGGCCATCCGGGCGCGCTCAACCGAGTGCTACTCAACCTCACGACGAACGCGCTGAAGTTCACGTCTGACGGCTACGTCGAGGTCAAGCTGATCGATGGCGAGGGTGACGTGCTGGAGTGTTCGGTGCGCGACACCGGGCGGGGAATTCCGGGTGCTGCGATGTCGAATCTGTT
>JANMSC010000005.1:0-21766 GCA_031388885.1 Gemmatimonadales bacterium
GATTGAATCAATGAAGGATCGATCTTATTGAGCATCGAGTCCAAGTCGAGTCGCGCGGGCAGGAAATACTGCCCCTCGGCCTGTGCATACATCTGGCCGTAGTGGTACGCGCGAATGCGGGGATCGAAGGCCACCTGCGAACGTCGTTGGGCACCGACGGTTTGAATGTTATTCGAATCCTGCAACAGTGAACCGAGATCGGTCGGGACCGAGGTTTGTGCTTCGCTGGCGCCGAGCGCTTCACCGGGAGATTGTAGCTGTCGAATCAGGGCGTCGACATTATCCCCGGCACGTTCAACATCGATCCGGCTGCGATCGCGCGCGCGATTACGCCCCGCACCCGTGCGATCGTGGTGGTGCACTTGTACGGGCAGATGGTCGAGATGGAGAAGATCCTGCCGCTCGCCGCACAGCACGGCCTGACGCTGATCGAGGACGGCGCGCAGTCGATCGGCGCCCGGCGCAAGATCGACGGCACGTGGCGGATGGCCGGCGAGCTTGGCACGATCGGCACGCTCTCGTTCTTTCCGAGCAAGAACCTCGGCGCGTGGGGCGACGGCGGGATGATGGTCACCCAGGACGCGACCCTTGCCGCCCGGCTCAAGAGTTTGCGGTTGCACGGTGGTGCGAAGCAATACCATCACGATGAAGTGGGCCTCAACTCCCGCCTCGACACGCTGCAGGCGGCGATCTTGCTGGCCAAGCTGCCCTATCTCGACGGGTGGAGCTCCGGTCGGCGGGTCCGCGCCGCCCGGTACACCGAACGACTCGCCGGACTCGACGCTGTTGTGTCGCCACCGACGGACCCTGCAAATGAACACATTTTCCACCAGTACACGGTGCGCGCCGACCGCCGCGACGCGTTGCGCGAGCATCTCACAGCGAAGCACATCGGGTCGATGGTGTACTACCCGACGGCGCTGCACATGCAGCCGTGCTTTGCGCACCTCGGATACCGCATGGGGTCGCTGCCGATCACCGAGCAGGCCATGGCCGAGGTGATCTCGTTGCCGATCTATCCGGAGTTGACCGACGCGCTTCAGGATGAGGTTGTCGCAGCGATCCGGGAGTTCTACGGATGATGCCACTGCGGGTCGGTGTGATCGGCGCCGGAGCGTGGGGCCGGAACCACGTTCGCACGCTGGCTTCGATGTCGGGAGTGCAGCTCGCTGCCGTGTGTGATGCCAGCGAGCAGACGCGGTCCCGGTTGCGGACGCAGTATCCCGATACCCACATCACCGAGTCGTCAGCCGAGTTGTTGCAGCGGGTCGATGCGGTGGTCGTGGCCGCGCCGGCCCCGCTGCATGCTGCGCTTGCTCTTGAGGCGATCGCGGCCGGCATCCCGGCGCTCATCGAAAAGCCCTTTGCGTTGTCGGTGGCCGATGCCGAACGGATGGCCGAGGCGGCCGAGCGGGCCGGGGTCCCGCTACTTGTCGGGCATCTGCTGGTGCATCACCCGATCGTCAGCCGGCTCCACGACATGCTGCGGGATGGATCGCTCGGTGTGCCACATTACCTCTACTCGCAACGAGTCAACCTCGGGCAGATCCGGCCCGACGAGAACGCCCTCTGGTCGCTCGGGCCGCACGACGTCTCGATCGCGCTCCACTTGCTCGGCGAAGCCCCGGTGAGTGTCGCGGCGCACGGTCATGCGTACCTGCAGGCCGGGATCGAGGACGTGGTGTTCCTCACCATGCGCTTTGCCTCGGGCGTGGTGGCACATGCGCAGTTGTCGTGGCTTGATCCCCACAAGGAGCGGCGGCTGACCGTCGTGGGGTCCAAGCAGATGGCGGTCTTCGACGACATGGCTCCGCGTGAGAAACTGCGCATCTACGACAAGGGTGTCGACCGTAAGGAGGCCTTCGTGACGGCAGCCGAATCGCTCTCCCTGCGCGAGGGCGACATCTACATCCCCAGGGTCGGTGGGGGCGAGCCGCTGCCGCTCGAACTGGCCCACTTCGTGCGCGTGGCACGCGGTGCACCCCCGGAACGGACTGATGCGCGCGATGGTGTCCGTGTTGTTCGAGTGCTGGAGGCGGCGAGCCGATCCCTGGCCGCCGACGGAATCCCCATGGCAGTGGAGAACGCTGGATGACACTCGCGAACGACCTGATTGCCCGCGCCGAACGGCGTGACATCACATTTGGTATCGTCGGGCTCGGCTACGTCGGGCTGCCGCTCGTGGTGGAACTCGAACGGGCCGGGTTTCGGGTGCTCGGATACGATGTCAGCGAGCGGGTCGTGGAAGGCCTCAATGCGGGACGCTCCCACATCAAGGACGTCTCCGACCGTGAAGTCGCCGCACTCCGGGCCGGCAACCGGTTCGAGGCGACGACCGACGGCAGCCGTCTCGCCGAGGCCGATGCCATCTCGATCTGCGTTCCGACGCCATTGTCGAAGTACAAGGATCCCGACGTCTCGTTCATTGTTGCGGCCACCGAGGCGATCAAGGCCACGCTACGCCGCGGGCAGGTGGTCATCCTCGAGAGCACCACCTATCCCGGTACGACGCGCGAGATCATGCTCCCCGCCCTCGAAAGCACTGGCCTCACGGTCGGCGAGGACTTCTTCCTCGCCTTCTCGCCCGAGCGGGTCGATCCGGGCAACCCGCATTTCGGGACCCGCAACACGCCCAAGGTGGTCGGTGGCATCACCCCCGACTGCCATCGTGTCGCGTGCGCGATGTACGCCCCGGCGATCGACACCCTGGTGCCCGTGTCGACCACCGAAGCGGCGGAACTGGTGAAACTGCTCGAGAACACGTTTCGCAGCGTGAATATCGGCCTCGTCAACGAGATGGCGATCGTGTGCGACAAGCTTGGCGTCGACGTCTGGGAAGTGATCGAGGCGGCCGCCACCAAGCCGTTCGGGTTCATGAAGTTTACGCCCGGGCCTGGCCTGGGTGGTCACTGCATTCCGGTCGATCCACACTACCTCGCGTGGAAGATGCGCGGGCTCAACTACAAGACCCGCTTCATCGACCTGGCTGGCGAGCTCAACAGCGAGATGCCGCTCTTCTGGGTGCGCAAGCTGATGGAAGAGCTGAACCAGCACCGCAAGGCGATCAAGGGTGCGAAGGTGCTCGTGATCGGCGTGGCCTACAAGAAGGACATCGCCGATCTGCGTGAGAGTCCGGCACTCGACATTCTGGGGTTGCTGCATCAGTACGGTGCCGACGTCAGCTATCACGATCCCTATGTGGAGTCGTTCACGGAGGCCGGGCACAATTACGTATCCGTGCCGCTCACCGAGGCGTGTGTGGCCGCGGCTGACGCGGTCCTCGTCGTGACCGACCACAGCAACATCGACTGGGCGATGGTCAAGCGGGCCGCAATCCTCGCCGTGGATACGCGTCACGTGCTCAGCAAGGTCGGCGCATGAAGGTCACCGTGATCGGCACGGGCTACGTTGGCCTGGTCGCCGGCGCCTGCCTCGCCGAGACGGGGAACGAAGTGATCTGCGTCGACCGCGACGACGCGAAGGTGGCGCGGCTCCGGGATGGAATCCTGCCGATTTACGAACCGGGTCTCGAACCCCTGGTCGCGCGCAACGTCGGCCACGGCCGCCTGACCTTCACCACCGACCTTCCCGCCGCGGTGCGCCACGGCGACGTGATCTTTATTGCGGTGGGCACGCCGCCCGATGAGGACGGCTCGGCCGATTTGCAGCACGTGCTCGGTGTCGCGTCGACGATCGGCCAACATCTCGATCGCTTCAAGGTCGTCGTCACCAAGTCGACCGTGCCGGTCGGCACGGCGGAACGGGTCCGCGGCGCGGTGCGCGCTGAGACGACGGGCGAATTCGCGGTGGCGTCGAATCCCGAGTTCCTCAAGGAAGGGGCCGCGATCGACGATTTCATGAAACCCGATCGCGTGGTGCTCGGCACCGATGATCCCCGTGCCGAGGAGCTGCTGCGCGAACTCTACTCGCCGTTTGTGCGCAGTGGGTCGCCGATCCTCTTCATGGACATCCCGTCGGCGGAAGTGACCAAGTACGCCGCGAATGCAATGCTGGCCACCCGCATCTCATTCATGAACCAGATCGCCGAGCTGTGCGAACGCGTTGGCGCCGACGTGTTCGCGGTGCGAACCGGCATTGGCAGCGATTCGCGAATCGGCAACGCGTTCCTGTATCCCGGCCCAGGCTACGGCGGGTCGTGCTTACCCAAGGACGTCAAGGCGCTGGTGCACACGGCACGGGCCGTCGGGATGCTACCGGACTTGTTCGAGGCGGTCGAGGCGGTCAATCGGCGGCAAAAGAGTGTCATGTTCGAAAAGCTCCAGGGATTGCTCGGCGAACTCGACGGACGCACGGTGGCAGTCTGGGGCCTGGCATTCAAGGCAGGCACCGACGACATGCGTGAGAGTCCATCGATTCCGCTGATCGATGCGTTGCTCGCCGCTGGTGCCAGGGTCCGGGCGCATGATCCCGAAGCGATGGACGTCGCACGAAGTATCTGGGGAGATCGGGTCACGTTGGTTGACGAGCCGTTCGCCGCCCTCGAAGGTGCCGACGCGCTCGCCGTGGTGACGGAATGGCTGGTGTACCGGACGCCGGACTTCGAGCGAATCCGCGCGATGCTCGCGAGCCGGGTGATCGTCGATGGCAGAAACCTCTATGATCCGGCGCGGTTGGCTCGCATCGGGATCCGGTATGCCGGCATCGGCCGGCGGAGCGTGTGATGCGTGTCGTAATCACCGGTGGAGCAGGGTTCCTTGGCTCGCATCTCACCGACCGCTTTCTGGCGGACGGGCACGACGTGGTCGGGATCGACAACTTTGTCACCGGGAGTGCCGACAACGTCGCACACCTGAGCGGTCGGCGCGACTACCAGCTCGTGCGGCACGACGTGTCAGAACCCATGGCAGTGGACGGCCCGGTCGATGGGGTACTCCACTTTGCATCCCCCGCGTCGCCGATCGACTACCTCGAACTGCCGATCGAGACACTCAAAGCCGGTTCGTACGGGTCGCACAACTCCCTTGAGCTGGCACGGGACAAGGGCGCGCGATTCTTCCTGGCGTCGACGTCGGAAGTGTACGGCGATCCGTTGGTGCACCCGCAGCCGGAATCGTATTGGGGCCACGTCAACTCGGTCGGGCCGCGAAGCGTGTACGACGAGGCGAAGCGCTATGCGGAGGCCGTGACGATGGCGTATCACCGGACGCTGGGCGTCGATACCCGTATCGTCCGGATCTTCAACACGTATGGTCCCCGCATGCGCCCGCGTGACGGCCGGGTCGTGTCGAACTTCATCGTCCAGGCCCTGCAGCATGAGCCGTTGACGGTGTACGGTGACGGCAACCAGACGCGCTCGTTTTGCTATGTGTCAGACCTGATCGAGGGGATCTACCGATTGTTCCACTCGACACGAATCGAGCCTACGAATATCGGCAATCCGGTCGAGTTCACCATGCTCGAGCTCGCTGAACGCGTGCTCGCGCTCACCGGTTCGGCTTCGGCGGTCGAGCACCGTCCCTTGCCGGATGACGATCCAAAGCAGCGTCAGCCCGACATTACGATCGCGCGCGACGTGCTCGGCTGGGAGCCGCAGGTGCCCCTGGCCGAGGGGCTGGTTCGTACCACCGAGTACTTCCGCGGGGTGGTCGGTGGACGTTAGCGCCGACAACCTGTTGGCCGAGGCGCGTCGGCGCTTCGCGAATCGCGACTACTACGGTGCGCTGCACGGTTTGGCGGACCTTGAAGGCGCGGGCCGGTCGTTTGCCGACGTCCACCACTTGCGCGGCCTCGCGTGGTCGCTGCTCGACCGCCCTGCCGAGGCGCTGGTGCAGTTCGACGCTGCGCTCGCGCTCAACCCGCGGTATGTCGAAGCACACCTGCACCGGGGGCTGGTACTCAACCAGCTGGGACAGAGCGCATCGGCTGCCGCCGCGTTCGCCGCCGCCGCGTCGTCCGGCGGTCCGGCCGTGGCTGGGCTCGCTGGTCCGGTCGCCTCGCGCTTGGCCAACGAGCACGCTCGATTGGGCGACCTGTACGCGGAAGCGGGCGCACTGGCCGATGCAGTACTCGAGTATCGGCGTGCGGTCGAACTCGGCGCGGCATTTTACGACCTGCGGCTGCGACTCGCGCGACTGCTGCTCGAAGCCGGGAATCCCTTGCAAGCGCGCGAGGAGCTCGAGGCGATCCTGAAGGCACGCCCGGACTGGATCGACGCGCGGGTGCAACTGGGCTTGGCCCGTTACCTTGCCGGCGACGCCGCCGGCGCGCGCGACACTTGGCGTGCGTGTCTGGCTGACCGCCCTGATGTCGAGCGGATCGGCGCCTATCTCGCGATGGTGGAGCGAATTCCCGAGTGATGCTGTCAATCCGGACGCCGTGCTGGCGTTGTGCTGTCTCGCCGTTCGCGGCGGCGATGCTGATCGTGCTGGCAGGGTGTGGTGGCCGGAGCGCCGACGTCGCTCCTGGGCCGGTCACTGGTGGCGTTGCATCGCCGCAGACGATCGACGCACTCTGGGTGCGCGCGACCGACCTGCTGGTGCGCCGGAAGTGGGATGATGCCGCGGTAGCGTTTGAGCGGTTGCTACTCGAGACGCGAACCGGCGATCCGCGACTACCGCGGGCCCGCTACAACCTCGCCGAAGCACGGTTGGGTCAGAAGAGCAACTTGCAGGCGGTGCGCGAGTTTCGGCGTGTGGCCGACGACTTCGCGACCGATTCGCTCGCACCGATTGCCCTGGTGCGCGCCGGCGAGGCGTACGCCGCACTCTGGCGTCGCCCGGAGCTCGATCCGACCTATGGCACCGTGGCGCGCGCGACGCTTCAGGAAGTGTTGACCCGCTTTCCCGGTACCCCGGCTGCCGCGCGCGCTGATGCCGGCATCGCCGCCCTCGATGACAAGTTCGCCTACAAGGCGCTGCGCAACGCGGCGTTCTACCAGCGTTACAAGGCGTATGATTCCGCGATCCTGCTGCTGAAAGACCTGATTGCCACCTGGCCGCGCACCAGGGTTGCGCCAGATGCGATCGAACACCTGATCGAGACGTACCGTATCCTGGGGTACGCCGAGGACGTGCGCGACACGTGTGAGTATTTCCGGCGCCAGCACCCGACGTCTCCACGCCTCGATGCGACCTGCCCGGTGCCTGCCGTGGCCGCGCCGCCGACGGGGGCCACCCCGGGGAGCTGACATGCGACTCGGGATTTTCGGCGGATCGTTCGATCCGATTCACAACGCGCACCTCATTGTCGCCCGGCTCGCATGCGAGCAGCTGGGGCTTGATGAGGTGCGATTCGTCGTGGCCGCAGCGCAGCCCCTCAAGCCTGCCGGTCACGGAGCGACGGCCGAGCAACGCGACGCGATGGTTGAGCTCGCGCTGGCGGGCGCGCCTGACTTTTTCGTCGACCACCGGGAAGTGCGGCGCGGCGGACCGTCGTACACCGTTGACACGCTGCGCGACATTGCGGTCGAGCGACCCGGGGCCGAGCTGGTCCTCCTCCTGGGTGCCGATGTGGCAGCGCGATTCACGTCGTGGCATCAACCGGACGAAGTTCGGCGCTTGTGTCAGGTTGCCGTGTTTGCGCGCGCAGATCTGGCAGCTCCGAACGGCTTCGACCTTGCCATAGCAGTCCCGCCCCTGGCGATCTCGTCCACCGAGATCAGGGCCCGCGCGGCGGCCGGGCGATCACTCATCGGATGGGTCCCGGCCAAAGTGGCCGACTATATTTCAGGGTTACGGCTTTATCGGAGCAATCAGGCATGATCAAGCGGGTGGTGGAGGCGATCTTCGGCGCTCGGCACGCCCGTGAGTTCAAGCGCCTGCAGCCGATCGTCGCGCAGGTCCACGAACACGAGACGCGCCTCGGCGCGCTCGACGAGGCTGAGCTCAAGGGGCAAACGGCGAAGTTTCGTTCGATCCTCGCTGGTCGTACCGACGAGCTGCGCGACGACGTCAACCGGCTCAAGGCAGCGAAGCACGATTGCGCCGATCCGCTCGAACGTGACGCCCTCGAGGCCCAGCTCATCGCCGCCGAAAACGCGTTCCGCAAGGGTGTTGCGGCAACCCTTGATGACCTCCTCCCCGAAGCGTTCGCCACGGTGCGCGAAGCATGTCGTCGCCTGGTCGGTACGTCCGTCGAGGTGACCGGCCAGGTGACGACCTGGAACATGGTTCCGTACGACGTGCAGCTCATCGGCGGCATCAACCTGCACCAGGGACGGATCGCCGAGATGGCAACGGGCGAGGGCAAGACGCTCGTGGCGACGCTGCCGATGTACCTCAACGCCCTGCCCGGTCGCGGCGCACAACTCGTCACCGTCAACAACTACCTCGCCCGCCGCGACTCGCAGTGGATGGGGCACGTGTATCGCTACCTGGGTCTCAGTGTCGCGTGTCTCGACGACACCGAGCCGTCGTCGCCCGACCGCCGCGCGGCGTATGGCGCCGACATCACCTACGGCACCAACAACGAGTTCGGGTTCGACTACCTCCGCGACAACATGGTGTTCGGGCTGGAGCAGCGGGTGCAGCGTGAGCACATCTTCGCGATCATCGACGAGGTGGACTCGATCCTGATCGACGAAGCCCGCACGCCACTGATCATCTCAGGTCCGGTCGGTGACGAAGACAGCACGCACTACCGCGCCTATAACGCAAAAATCGCGGACCTCGTCCGGCGGCAGGCCGAGATTGTGAGCACCCTCGTGGCGGACGGCGGGAAGCTGCTGGAGGACGACAAGAAGAAGACCGAGGCGGGCATCAAGCTGTTTCAGGCACAGATGGGCATGCCGAAAAACCGCAAGCTGCAGAAACTGCTCAATGAAACCGGCGTGAAGGTGCTGGTGCAGCGGACGGAACTCGACTACATCGCCGACCGCAAGTTGCCGACGCGCCAGCAGGCGATGCGCGGGATCGAGGAGGAGCTGTTTTTCGTGCTCGACGAGAAGGGGCATTCGGTGCACCTCACCGATCGCGGGTCGACGTCGCTGTCACCGCACGATCCGCAGCTCTTCATCGTGCCCGACATCTCGCAGGAAATTCACGACGTCGATCGCGATCCCGATCTCGACACCGCCGGCAAGATCGAGAAGCGCCGTCAGATCGAGGCCGACTATGCCTCCAAGAGCGAGCAGCTGCACATCATTCACAAGTTGTTGCAGGCGCACGCGCTCTACGAGCGTGAAGTCGAGTACATCGTCCAGGAAGGCCAGGTCCTCATTGTCGATGAGTTCACCGGACGCGTCATGCACGGCCGCCGCTGGTCGGATGGCCTGCATCAGGCGGTGGAAGCGAAGGAAGGGGTGACCGTCAAGGGTGAGACGCAGACGCTCGCGACCATCACGATCCAGAACTATTTCCGGATGTACGAGAAGCTTGCCGGCATGACCGGTACAGCCGAGACCGAAGAGACCGAGTTCTACACCATTTACGGCCTCGAGGTGTCGGTCGTTCCCACCAACCGGCCCGCCCGCCGCAACGACCGCGTCGACCAGATCTACAAGACACGGCGTGAGAAGTTCAACGCAGTGGTCGACGAGATCGATCGGATCCATGGTCTGGGATGGCCGGTGCTGATCGGCACCACCAACGTCGAGATCTCGGAGACGCTGTCGCGGCAGCTCAAGCGGCGTGGCCTGACCCACGAAGTCCTGAACGCGAAGTATCACCAGCGTGAAGCAGAGATTGTCGCGAAGGCCGGTCACAGGGGCGGCATCACGATCGCGACCAACATGGCCGGCCGCGGGACTGACATCAAGCTCGATGCCGAGCTCGACCTTGCTGCGGAAGAGGCCGGGCTCCATATCATCGGCACCGAGCGCCATGAGTCGCGGCGCATCGACCGCCAGCTCCGAGGTCGGGCCGGTCGGCAGGGCGATCCGGGGCAGTCGCTGTTCTTCCTGTCGCTCGAAGACGACCTGATGCGGCTCTTCGGGTCTGATCGGATCGCGCGCATGATGGACAAGGGTGGCGCCGAAGAGGGCGAAGTGATCACCGGCAAGCTGATCACGACCGCGATTGAAGGTGCCCAGAAGCGAGTGGAGTTGCAGAACTTCCAGGCCCGCAAGCGGCTGCTCGAATATGACGACGTGATGAACCAGCAGCGCGAGGTGATCTACTCCACTCGCCTCTTCGCGCTCGAACGCGGCGCCGAGCTCAAGGCCGAGGCGCGCAAGATGATCTCGGCGGCGCTCGACCGGGTGGTGAGCGGCTACCTCGTCACGTCGCAGCGCCCGGACGAGTGGGACCGCGTGGGTCTGCGCGATGCGTTGCTGCTGCAGTTTCTGGTGTCGGCGGAGGACGTCGTCGACGACGGAGCGGCACCGACCGCGGAATCGATTGCCGCGGCGGCGAAGGCCGCTGGTGAGGCGGCGTTTTCGCGCAAGGTCGAATACCTCGAGCACTTCGGGCGGCAGATCGGGATCAATGACGTGGACTTGCAGGTGCTGTCGCAAGTCACGCTCGCGGTGCTCGACGAGAAGTGGAAAGATCACCTCTACGATCTCGACCAGCTGCGCAATGCGATCCAGTACCGTGCGTATGGTCAGAAGGATCCGCTGGTTGAGTACAAGAAGGAGGCCTTCGAAATGTTCGAAGACCTCCTGCGGGACATCCAGACGACGTTTGCGGAGCGCTACTTGAAGATCCAGGTGAGTGCCGACCGCCCGCCACCACCACCGCCGCTGCCGCCGACGAGGACGGTCGCGTCGGGGCCGACCGAGCCATCGACCGACGATCTCTTCAGCGGCGCGGCAACACGTTCTGCCGGGCCGTCGCCCACGATCCGCACGCCGCTCGGTCGGGTGCAGGATCCGTTGCAGCCATCGGTTGGCGGTGGCGCCGTTGTCGGACGAAATGATCCGTGTCCCTGTGGATCGGGAAAGAAGTACAAGAAGTGTCATGGGGCTGGGGCGTAGGCACGAGGAGCCCTTCGTGGGTCGCTATCCTGCTTCGTGCCTCGGCGCCATGACGCGGTACGATTCCGGGCCGCGTTATTTGGTGCTGTTCGTCCGACCAGTCGCCATACGCCTTGGGTCGAGTCGGGGCACCATTTGCGATGGACCTCTTCCTCGCTCCATCTGACGATCGCCCTCGTGAGCGCCTCTGGCGATTGGGCGCTGGTGCATTGACGGCGCCCGAGTTGTTGGCGATCCTGCTAGGGACGGGGGACCGGCAACACGGCGCCCTCGCCGCTGCCAGCCGCCTGCTTGAAGCTGCTGACGGCGGACTCCGTCGGCTCGCCGCCCGCCCTCCCGGTGAGTTGCTCAGGGCTCCCGGCGTGGGCCCCGCCAAGGCGGCCAGGCTCGTAGCGGCCTTCGAGATTGCGTCGCGCCTCATTCGCGAGGATCGCCCGTCGGCGCCCCGGATCTCGGAACCTGAGGATGTTGCCCGACTCGTGGGCCCGAGGCTCCGAGACCTGCAAGTGGAGGAGTTCCACCTCCTTGCGCTCGATACTCGTAGCCGAGTGCTGCGCGACGTGCTCATCACCCGCGGGCTGCTCGACAGTTCGCTGGTCCACCCCAGGGAGGTCTTCCGGGCCGCCATCGCGGAGGCGGCTGCGGGGATCATATTGGTACACAACCACCCGAGCGGGGATCCGACCCCGTCGGCCGAGGATCGTGCGGTGACCCGGCAGCTGGTGGCAGCCGGCCAATTGCTCGACCTGCCAGTGCACGATCACGTGATCGTCGCCGGCGACCGCTTCGTCTCTTTTGCCACCGCCGGACTCCTGTGACCTCTGGATCCGCAGTGCTCGACAGCCTGTCGCCGATGTTCTTCGCCACGTTGGAGAAGCACGCCGACCGGCTGGACATTGCCTTGATCGACCGCGCCCTCCGCTACTCGGCCAACGCGCATCGCGGCCAGAAGCGGATGAGCGGCGAGGACTTTGTCGAGCACTCGATCGCGGTGGCGTCGATCCTGGCCACGCTGCTGGTGGACACCACATCGATCTGCGCCGCGCTGCTGCACGACGTGGTCGAAGACTCTGACGTCTCCACGGACGACGTCGCCCGCGAGTTTGGGAGCGAGATCGCCGGTCTCGTGGACGGCCTGACCAAGATTTCGCACCTCACGTTCCGCTCGTCGGCGGAGGAGCACGCCGAGAATTATCGAAAGCTGTTGCTGTCGGTCGCCAAGGATGCCCGGGTCATCATCATCAAGTTGGCCGATCGCCTTCACAACATGCGGACCCTCGAGGCACTGCCGCCAGACCGCCGCCAGCGCATCGCCACCGAAACGCGCGAGATCTATGCGCCGCTCGCCCATCGCTTCGGCATGGCGAACGTGAAGGCCGAACTGGAGGATCTCGCGTTCAAGTTCCTCGAACCCGACGAGTATCGCGAGCTGGCCAAGAGCGTGGCCGACAAGCGCATCGCGCGCGAACAGTCGATCGACCGGCTCGGCACACCGCTCAACCAGGAACTCAAGCGGGCTGGCGTCGAATGGTGCGACGTCAGCGGTCGCCCCAAGCACCTCTGGTCGATCTTTCAGAAGATGCGCAAGCGTGACAAGCCATTCGACGAGATCTATGACCTGATGGCCATGCGGGTGATCGTGCGGACGGTGCCGGAGTGCTACCACGTGCTCGGGATCATTCACCATGTCTGGACGCCGTTGCAGGAACGGATCAAGGATTATATCGCCTCGCCGAAGTCGAACGGCTACCAATCGCTGCACACCACGATCTTCGGCCCGGGTGCGCAGCTCTTCGAGATTCAGATCCGGACGCAGGAAATGCATCGGACCGCCGAATACGGCATCGCGGCGCATTGGCTGTACAAGGCAGAGAGTGAGGACGATCTCGATCGACAGCTCGGCTGGTTCCGGCAGCTGATCGAGATGCAACAGGAAACGCACACCGCAGAGGAGTTTCTCGAGTTCCTGAAAGTCGATCTCTATCACGACGAGATCTTCATCTTCACGCCGCAAGGCGACGTCAAGCGACTCCCGAAGGGCGCAACCGCGATCGACTTCGCCTTCTCGGTGCACACCGACGTCGGGCTCCACTGCCAGGGCGCGCGCGTGAACGCCCGCATCGCCCCGCTCCACCGCGAACTCAAGAACGGCGACACCGTCGAAATTCTCACCTCGCCGCAGGCTCGGCCGAGTCGCGACTGGCTCAGTCACGTGCGCACCGGACGCGCGCGCAGCAAGATCAAGCAGTGGGTGCGTCAGGAAGAGGAGACGGTCTCGCGTCAACTGGGTCGCGAGATCCTCACCCGCGAACTCAAGCGCCGCCGCCTCGACACGCCGTCGCCCGACACGCTCGACGCCGCGGCGGTCGCGCTCAACCTCCTCGACGGTGGCGCACTCGAGGTCTCACTCGGCCGGGGCGACCTCGCCACAGGGCAGGTGATGCGGGCGCTCTTTCCCGACCTGCCGGGCGACGCGCTGCAGGAAAAGCCTGCGACCGTGTTCGGCCGGGTCATCGATCGCTTCCGCCTGGGTCGCGGGATCAGGATTCAGGGGGTGGACGGCTTGATGGTCCGCTACGCGCAGTGTTGCCAGCCCGTGCCCGGCGACACCGTGGTGGGTTACGTCACGCAGGGACGAGGCATCTCGATCCACCGTGCCGATTGTCCCAACTTGCTTACCCTCGACGACCGCGAGCGTCGGGTGGACATCGATTGGGTCGAGCAAACCGGAGAAACGTTTGCGGTGCGCCTTGCGGTCACCGGCGATGACCGACGTGGTCTCTACGCCGACGTGATGCAGGCGATCTCGCAGAGCGGCACCAACATCCGAAGTGCCGACATCAACTCCAAGGATGGTACGATGTTCGGCAGCATCTTCGTCGAAGTGGACAACCTGCCGCATCTCGCCAAGGTGTTGAAGGCCATCAAGCGCGTCAAAGGTGTGGGCACCGTCGAGCGGCGCGAGGCGCCGAGTAGCTGATGGCGTCATGGCTGCTCAAGACGGAACCGTCGACCGGGCTGGGGGTGAAGTAGCCGACCGCATCACCTGTCGCCCATCCCTTCTCCCTTCTCCCTTCTCCCTTCTCTCTTCTCTTTTCTCTTGTCCTCCCCCGAACACACCCCGAAGATGTTGTTATATTGTCTGGATGCCCCGCTTTGAGGTTCGCGCCCCGTTCCAGCCCGCCGGTGACCAGCCCCGGGCGATCGCACAGCTCGGCGCGGGTCTGGAGCGCGGTGACCGGTATCAGACGTTGCTGGGGGTGACCGGCAGCGGCAAGACCATGACGCTGGCGCACGCCATCGCGGCCCATGGCAAACCCACCCTGGTCATGTCGCACAACAAGACCCTGGCGGCGCAGCTCTACGGCGAGCTCAAGCAGTTCATGCCCGGCAACGCCGTCGAGTACTTCGTCTCGTACTACGACTACTACCAGCCCGAAGCCTACATGCCGTCGACCGACGTGTACATCGAGAAGGACGCGTCGATCAACCAGGATCTCGAGTCGCTGCGGCTGCGCGCCACGTCATCGTTGATGGAACGCGATGACGTCGTCATCGTGTCCACCGTGTCGGCGATCTACGGCCTCGGCGACCCCGCCGCCTACCGGGCGCTGATGGTCGGTGTGGCGACTGGCGAGGAGCGTGGGCGCGACGCCATTCTCTCGGACCTGGTAGGCATCCAGTATCAGCGAAACGATGCGTCGTTCGAGCCCGGCACGTTCCGGGTGCGCGGCGACACGATCGAGATCTTCCCGGCCTACGACGAGCAGGGAGTGCGCATCGAGCTCTGGGGCGACCAGGTCGAGCGTATTTCCCGCTTTCATCCGGTGAGTGGTAATACTATTTCGCAGCTTGAACGGTGCGCGATCTATCCGGCAAAGCATTTCGTGACCCAGCGCCAGACGGTGGAGCGCGCGGTTGTGCTTATCCGCGAGGAGCTTGCGATTCGGTTGCACGAGCTCAAGACCGCTGGCAAGCTGCTTGAGGCGCAGCGTCTTGAATCGCGCACCATGTTCGACATCGAGATGCTCCTCGAAGTAGGCACGTGCGCCGGGATCGAGAACTATTCGCGGCACCTGTCGGGGCGGCTGCCAGGGGAGCGGCCGGCGTGCCTGATCGACTACTTCCCGGCCGACTTTCTGGTGGTGGTGGACGAATCGCACGTGTCGTTGCCGCAAATCAACGGCATGTTCAACGGCGACCAGGCGCGCAAGACCACACTCGTCGAGTACGGCTTCCGCCTGCCGTCGGCGCTCGATAACCGGCCGCTCAAGTTCGAAGAGTTCATGGCGCTGTCGCCGCAGATGATCAACGTGTCCGCCACCCCGGGCCAGCTCGAGTTGTCGTTGAGCGGTGGCACGGTGGTTGAGCAGATCATCCGGCCGACCGGACTGATCGACCCGGAGGTGACGATCCGACCGGTGAAGGGGCAGGTGGACGACCTGCTCGGCGAGATTCGCCTGCGCGCGGCGGCACGGGAGCGGGTGTTGGTCACGACCCTGACCATTCGCAGGTCGGAGGACCTGACCGACTACGGGCAGCAGGCGGGCGTGCGCGTCCGGTACCTCCACAGCGACATCGATACGATCGAGCGAGTCGAGATCCTGCGCGGGTTGCGGCTGGGTGAGTTCGACGTGCTCGTCGGCGTCAACCTGCTGCGCGAAGGCCTCGACCTCCCCGAGGTGTCGCTGGTGGCGATTCTCGATGCCGACCAGGAAGGCTTCCTGCGCAGCGATCGGTCGCTGATCCAGACGTGTGGGCGTGCCGCGCGCAATGTGCACGGCAGGGCCATTCTCTATGCCGACCGGATGACCGGCTCGATGGAGCGCGCCCTCGCCGAGATGTCACGCCGACGCGAGATCCAGCGGGCGCACAACATCGAGCACGGCATCACGCCGATGTCGATCGTGAAGTCGCTCGACGAGGTGCGCCTCTCGACGTACGTGGCTGATCAGCGCACCGAGCGCCCTGATGCCCGTCGGAAGAAGGGCGCTGACGTCGCACTCGATCTGCGCGATCCGGCGCAGCGCGCGACCGCAATGGCCGCACTCGAGCAGCAGATGCGTGAGGCAGCAGCCAATCTCGAGTTCGAGGTGGCCGCCATGTTGCGCGACCAGCTCAACGAGCTGCGCGCCGTGGGAGCGCCCAACGTCAGGCGCGGCGGACCACGGATGGCCCGACGATGAGCGGTGTCGTCGTTGGTCCCGCCGAGGTCGACGCGCTGGGTGAGGCCCTGGGGCATTCGCTGCCGCCTCACAGCGTGGTGTGGCTCGAGGGCGACCTGGGGACCGGCAAGACCACCCTGGCGCGGGCTATTGCGCGTGGGCGCGGCGTCGTCGAGGGCGCGACATCGCCAACCTACGCGCTGGTGCATCACTACGAGGGGCCCCGCGGCGCCGTGTATCACCTCGATTGTTATCGCCTCCGCGCTCCGGCTGATGCTGCCGACCTCGATTGGGCGACGCTGGTCGAGGCTGATCTCCTCCTGATCGAGTGGCCGGAGCGCGCCGGAGCGTGGGCGCCGCCAGCCACCCGGCGTATCCAGATCTCGCATGTCGGAGATGATACTCGACGGATTGCGGGCGCATGATCACGATTGCACTCGATTCCGCCACCGATCGCTGCAGTGTGGCCGCAGGGGACGGCACGAACGTCGAATCTCGCGCGATCGACGGTGCGCGTCGACACGCCGGGGCGATCCTGCGACTGCTGGCCGAATCGCTCGAGGCGCTCGGTGCCACGCCGCGCGACATTGCGCGCCTGATCGTGGCCGACGGTCCTGGGTCGTTCACCGGCTTGCGCGTCGCGGGTTCGGTCGCAAAGGCACTCGCGTGGCGCCGCCAGGTGGAATGGCTCACCGCACCGTCGCTGCTGGTGCGCGCGGCGGCGCACGCGCCGGTTGGTGGCGGCGTCGTGCTGGCCGTGTCGGATGCGCTGCGCGGCGAACTCTACGCCGGATGCTGGTCGATCAGCGCAGAACGGGTCAGCGCGATCGGTGGATCGCCGCGCGCGATGCGACCGGACGATCTCGCCGGGTTCGGCGCGGTCGATGTTGTCGTGGGCACCATACCGGAGTCGTTGACTGGCGCGGTGGAGATGGCGATGACGCGGCGAGTCATCGGCGGCGCGGCGGCGCTGCCTGATGCGGCTACGCTGCTTGCGTTGGTCCACATCCCGGGCGGCACCATGCGGATCGACCATATCGATGCGTGGGAGCCCGACTACGGCCGGCCGGCTGAAGCGCAGGCCGTCTGGGAGCACAAACATGGCCGATCGCTGCCGACTGCGCCGGGCGTCGTCCGCTGACGTGAGCGCCCTCGCGGCGCTCGGGCGTGCGGCGTTCTCGGACCCATGGACGCCGCGGCAACTCGCGATCGCGATCGGTGACGAGGCGGTGAGCGCCTGGGTCGCTGAGGAATCGGATGCGGTCCGGCGGACGATCGTCGGGTACGCCCTTGGCCGGACCGTGGCCGATGAAGGGGAAATTCTGTCGATCGCGTCGGCACCGAGCCGTCGTCGCCGCGGGATCGGGCGGGTCCTGCTCGACACCGCGCTCGCGGACATGGTCACGCGCGGCGCGGCTTCCGCATGGCTCGAGGTGCGGCGGTCGAACGCCGCCGCCCGGGCCATGTATGTCCGCGCCGGATTTGTGGAGGCCGGCACCCGGCGGAGCTACTACGCGCATCCGACCGAGGACGCCCTCATCTTCCGGCGCGACCTCGCGCTGCTGCGACCCCCGCAGCAGTAGATTTGTTTCCAACCCCGCGGGGCGATGGGTACGATGCATCGTCCGCAGAGGGAATTCCGTAGTCCGACCGACGCTGGAGTGATCCGATGAGCAAGAGCCTCAACAAGGTGATCCTGATCGGCAACCTGGGTGCCGACCCCGAAGTGAAAAGCACCGCGAACGGAGGTCGGGTCGCGACGCTCTCGCTTGCGACGTCACAGCAGTGGAAGGGCGCCGACGGGCAGAAGCAGGACAAGACGCAGTGGCACCGCGTCATCTGCTGGAACAACAAGGTCGGTCAGCAACTCGCCGACATCGCGGAGAAGTACTGCAAGAAGGGCGAGAAAGTGTACGTCGAGGGTGAGATCGAGTATCGCTCCTGGGAAGACAAGGACGGGCAGAAGCGATATACCACCGAGATCAGGTGTCGGGAGCTGATTCTCCTGGGCGGTCGGGGTGAGAGCGACGGCGGAAGCTGGAACGCCGGCGCGGCCCGGGCGGCCACCGGATCACCCGCCGCGGCGAAGAGTGGGGCGGGGAAGAAGGATGAGTCGTTCGACGACTTCCCGGATGCACTCGATGCCGAGGATGACGATTTGCCGTTCTGAGCGTTGTGGCGGGACGGGACAGGGGCACAGCGTACGCTTTGCCCGTATGCCCGTCGATACTTCCCGTGTCTGGCCAAGAAGTGGCGTCTGGCACGGTTTATGGTGCAGGACGGCCATCCCTTCCGTCCGAAAGAGGTCCTGTGATGCGCTCCGCTCTCGTTGCCCTCATCGTTGCGGCCGCTCCGCTCGCCGCCCAGCAGTCGTCAGGGTCTGGGCTCTCGTTCCTGCAGCCATCGCGATCTGCCGCAGCCGATGCAATGAGCACCCAAGCCGACGAGCCGATCTACATCCCGCTTCGCCGCGGTGAGGCCTACGTGTCGGGCTTCCTCGCCCACGACGCCATGGTGTTCGGCAACGTGCTTGGCCCGGTGCGCCCGCCCCAGGTCAGCTCACACCGATCCGGCGCGATGATGACCCGGGGTGAAATTGTCGCGGTGCGTCCGCCGGAGGGCACGACCTACGCGCCCGGAGACACGATCGTGCTCGCCGTGCGTCGCGACGGCCCGAAGGGCTGGGGTGACATCGTCGTGCCGACCGGGCTCGCGCGCGTCGGTACGTCGGATGGGCGCCAGACACTGGCCACGCTTCTCACCGTGTACGGGCCTGTCCGGCGCGGTCAGGACGTCTACCGGCTCGAGCCGTTCGTCGATCGCGGTGAAGTGATCCCGGTTGCGGTCGCGGGCGGCGTGCGCGGGCGGATCCTGGGCCACCGGGACCGGCGTGAGATGGCCCAGTCGGGCAGCTTCCTCTTTATCGATGTCGGCCGGGTCGACGGCATGCGTCCGGGCGACTTTGTCGAGATTCGGCGCCAGCCTCAGGCGCGCCTGAACGCGGCCGACACCATCGACGAGCTGATGGGTGTTGCGCAGGTCGTGCACGTCGGTGAACACAGCAGCACGATTCGCGTATTCGCCCTGACATCGCCTGACATCGCGACCGGTTCGCCAGTCGTGCGGGTGGCGGCACTGCCCGACTGATCGGGCGCTTCGCCCCGACTATCTTCCCCGAGAATTCTTTCGTTCTCGAACGGCGGGCGCCAGCGCTCGCCGCGGAGGGTGTCCATGGGCGGGTCGGTCCTCATTACCGGTGGGGCAGGGTTTATCGGCTCACACATCGCCGAGGCGTACCTCGCCGGCGGGTGGTCAGTCACGTGCCTTGACGATCTGTCCCGCGGCAAGCGCGAGCAGGTCCCGGTGGGTGCGACATTTGTCGAGGCCGACGTGCGCGACCGCATGGCCTTCGACGCGGTGGCGAGTGGGGGTCATGATGCGGTGATTCACCAGGCTGCGCAGATCGATGTGCGCGTCTCGGTGGATCAGCCCGCGCTCGACGCATCGATCAACCTCGTCGGGTTCGCCAACATCCTCGCCGGCGCCGCGGCGGGCAAGGTGCGTCGGGTCATCTTCGCATCGAGCGGTGGCGTGGTGTACGGCGACCCGTCGGTGCTGCCCACTCCCGAGCCCACCGCCAACCTTCCGATCTCGCCGTACGGCGTCAGCAAGCTCGCCGGTGAACATTACTTGCGCGTGCTCGGTTCGCTGCACGGATTCGAGGGTGTCGCCCTCCGCTATTCCAACGTGTACGGCCCACGCCAGGACCCGGCGTCGGAGGCCGGCGTGGTGTCGATCTTTGTCTCGCGGCTCCTCGCCGATCGGCCCCTCACGATTTTCGGTGACGGGACGCAGACTCGCGACTATGTGTTCGTGGGCGATGTCGCGCGCGCCAACTTCCTCGCCGGAAGCGTCGACGTCACGCGCGGTGAGCGGCTCGACACGCCCGCGTTCAATATCGCCACTGGCCGGGAAACTTCGGTGAACGAGCTCGCGCAGCACGTCGGCCGCGCCCTCGGGCGGACGCCCGCGATCGAGTATGCTCCGGCTCGCCCCGGTGAATTGCATCGTTCGTGCCTCGATGTCTCGAAGGCCGCAGCGCAGCTCAAGTGGACGCCTCAGGTGACGTTCGACGACGGGATGACGGCGCTGGCCGCGTGGTTCGAGGGCTCCGCCACGTGATGCAGGGGGACAGCCTCTCCGCGCCGCAGGGCATGGTGGACCTGATCCTGTCAGCCAAGCCTGAGACGGCCGCCGTCCTGGTCATCTGCGCTGTGTTCTCGATCGCGTCGTGGTACATCATTGCCGCAAAGTGGTGGGAGTTTCGCAAGCTCAGCGCGCAACGTGACGCGTTCGAGTCGGCCGTCGAGCGCACCCGCACCATCGATGAGCGGGAAGAGGCGATGAGCGGACTGGGGGCATCGCCGTTCGCCGAGATCGTGCGCAGTGCGGCGGCCTACGTGGGCGATCTTCACGCGGCGATGCAGCGCGACAACGTGACGCGCAGCGGGTTGTCGCTCACCCAGCTCGAAGCGCTGACGATGACGCTCGACGCCGAGGTGCGCCAGGAAGCCGACGAGATGTCGCGCATGCTGCCGTGGCTCGCGACCATCGGTGCGATCGCCCCGTTGCTCGGCCTGCTCGGTACGGTGCTCGGCATCATGCAGTCGTTTCTCGGGATCGCTGAAGGCGGGTCGGGCAACATCGCCGCCGTCGCACCCGGCATTGCCGATGCGCTGGTCGCCACCGCAGCCGGACTGTTCGCTGCAATTCCCGCCGTGATGGCGTACAACCTGTTTACCGCCAAGGTCGAGCTGCTTGAGGGCGAACTCGAGCGCCTGGCGCAGGGCGCAATCGGCGCGCTCGGGCGCGAGGGGCGGCTGTAGCGTGGCGGGTGGCCTCGGGCGTGGGCGCCGTCGTCGGCGTACCCTGAATGCCGACGTCAACATCATCAATCTTGTTGACGTCGTGCTCGTGCTGTTGATCATCTTCATGGTGACCGCACCCATGATGCTGGGCGGGGTCGAGGTGAATCTTCCCCGTGCCGCAGCAAGGCCGCTGCCCTCCCGTGACGCCGTCAACGTCACGGTTACACGCACCGGCGACATCATGGTCAACGGCGAACCCCTCGCGTACGATGTGTTCCGCGCAACGTTTGCTGCGATCGCAGCGCAAAAAGGCGCGAAGGGCGTGTACGTGCGAGCCGACGATGCAGCACCGTACGGCAGCGTGCTCCGGGTGCTTGCCGTGGTGCGCCAGGCGGGGGTCCGCGACGTCGGGCTTGTCGCGGAGCCGGACCCCGAGCGATGATCCGGGTACGGCGACGGCTCCGCCCAGCCGGCCTGGCCGGCACCACCATGGTGCACACCGTGATGGCGGCGCTGCTGCTCGTCGCGGCGCACCGTGTGACCACACCCCCGCCACTCGTCTATGCGGTTGAACTGATCGCCGCACCGCTCCCGACCAACGCCCCGCGACGTGCCCCGAACGAGGCGCCACCGGTCGCTGCGGAAGACGAGGTCCCGATCGATCCAGCGCGTGCCGGCCAGGTGCCCCCCGCGCCGGCCCCTCCGCCGGCCGTCGTGCCGCCACGGACCGAGCGTCAGCTGCAGACCCGCTCGCCGGCGACGCCGCTGCCCGGCGAAACTCCGTGCAGCGGGGTGGATGTGGCGATTGTCAGGTTCGCCGGGTTCGAGTCACGGTATCAGGGGTATGTGCGCAACTTCGT
>JANMSC010000022.1:0-1702 GCA_031388885.1 Gemmatimonadales bacterium
TACGCATGGCCGTCCTTCCGATAGCGGCACCACCCAAACGTGTAGCCCAGAAAGTCGAACGACTCGTGCCGCACGTTGCGGAGACACGTCTTGGTCTCGTTGAGGGTCAGGCCCAGATGCCTCATCGCCAACCGCGTCCACGCCAGCGCCTCCGCCGCGTGTCCGCGACTGAGGATGACGAAGTCATCGGCATAGTTGATGATGCGCGCCTGGTAGTGCGCGCCTTTCCCTCGGTCACGCCACGCCCGGAGAAACCGATGCATGTAGATGTTGGCAAGCAACGGGCTGATGACGCCGCCCTGCGGCGTCCCCCGCCTGCTGCGCTGCCCACCCGTCATGCGCCGCCCGCCCCGCGCATCCCGCTCCTCGATGGGCGTCTTCAGCCACATCTTGAGGAGATGCAGCACGGGTCGATCCACCACGCGGCAGGCGACACTCTGCAGCAACTCCTGGTGCGGGATGGTGTCGAAATATTTCGACAGGTCGGCGTCGACCACATCCGTGTATCCGTCGCACAGCGCGTCGTGCACCACCCGGACGGCGTCTCGAGCGCTCCGCTTCGGTCGGTACCCATACGCACCGTCATCGAAGTCCGCTTCGAAGATCGGCTCCAGCACCAGCTTGACGGCCGTTTGTACGACCCGGTCCCGAATCGTCGGAATCCCGAGCGGACGCTCGCCACCATCAGGCTTGGGAATCAGGACCCGACGCACAGGGTCGGGTCGATACGTCTGCTCCTGCAGCGCCCTCCTCAGCCCTGCCAGCCACTCCTCCAGCCCTGTGCTTTCGATGTCCGCAAACGTCACCCCGTCCACACCCGGGGCGCCGCGCGCGGCGCGCGACACCCGATACGCGTGGGTCAGGACGTCGTCGCGATGCACCTTGTCATAGAGCAGGTAGAAGCGGTACGCAGGCTCGCTCTTCGCCTTGACGTACAGCGTCCTCTGAAGCCGCCGAACAGTGTCAGGAGTCTGCAGGCTCACGCCAATCTCCGTATCCTTGGCTTCCTTAGACGCACCCAGAAGCGAGGCCGCTTCCCTCCGCCGGCGTTACCCGGCCTCAGCGGTACTATCGGCCTCTCCGACGCCCACGCCGGCCGGCAGCCGCGGCTGCCGTCGAGCGTCGCGACCGCTCGCCGCACATGGGCCTCCCACGTTGCCCGGAGAACCGTGCGTCGCGTGCCATTCCCATTACCCCGGTGGACTCCGCCGCGTGCGTCTGTCGGTGGCTTCCGCGGCGGATGCCAGCCTTCCCCGTTATTCAGGCGGGTCGGCGTCCACATCATCACTTTCGAGGCCTGCTCAGGATTCACTCGCGTTATGGCCCGTGCGCTTGCTAATCTCCCAACCGGAGACATTGTCCCTGCAGCTTCGCCGACGAGGTCACCCGCGCCGGCGTGCAGGTAGCTACCGAGTCGAACCGACGATTACTCGGGTGGAACTTGCATCCACTGGTCCTCCGCGCCTTCGTGGCGCACTGAATAATGCGGGTTAACCCAGGTGAATGGGGATGCCTGAGAGCAACGACGAATTGAATCCGTATGCACCCGTCGCGCCCGCTGAAACCCTGTGGGACGTCGTGGTCGTGGGTACAGGCATGGGAGGGGCCACCGTCGGCTTTGACCTCGTGTCCGCGGGTAGGCATGTCCTCTTCCTCGAGCGCGGGCGTTTCCTGTTCGGCGGCGTGGACCGCGGCAATGGCC
>JANMSC010000092.1:0-2986 GCA_031388885.1 Gemmatimonadales bacterium
CATCCTGGGCGCCTGCAACCCGCCGCTGGCGTACAAGACCTTGCAGGAAGAGTTGGACATCGGCTTGCTGTTGCCGTGCAACGTGATCGTATACGAAGCGGATGATCCCAGCAAGTCCGTGATTTCAGCCGTCGACGCGAAGGCGATGCTCTCCGTTGTCGGAGACAACGCCACGCTGAATCATGTTGCGAATGAAGTCAACGGGCGCCTGCAGCGAGTGATCAGCAGTCTTTGACGGTGCCTGCTCCTGTGCGCCCAGGATTGCTCACGTCCCCCAACCTCCTGCAGCAGGGTGGGGGACTTCGCGCGATCACTGACCGCAGCACGAGGCGCGCCGCCGTGTGGCGATCATGCCGCGCGATCTCGGCGCCGTCGGCCAGCATGACGACATGCTGGGCCGTCCCGCGCACTTCGACGACGCGATCGATCCACGCAATGGGGACCGAGTAGCGCCGCGACTCGAACGACACGAGCGCATCGCGCGTCACCCGCCGGGCGACGACGCAGTCAAAGGGTTCGTGCACGCCGGGGACGGGGTGCAGCACGGCGCGCTCCGCGCGTTCGACCTTGCCCTTGTCGCTCCCCATCGCCGCGCGGCACGGGTCGACCGCGAAGCCACATTCGCGCGCAAAGGTGGTAAAGGCCGGCGTGAGCGCCGCCGTGGGTCCCGCGCCCCGGGCCACGGCGGTCTTCAGGTTGTCGATGCGAATCCACAGCGGCACGCCTTCGTAGCGCTGAAACAGGGCGAGGTGCCCGGTCTGCCACGCCAGCTGCGTCATGTGCGTACTGATCCACACGAAGCGCCCGCGACTATATGAGAGCGTGCCCAGGAGACCATGCAGCACGCACCGCTCGCCGCCAATGTGCGCCGGGAAATCAAACCAGTCGTGCTGCGCCTGCACCGCCCGGGCCACCATCTCGCTGGCAATCATGATCTGCTCCCTCCGCAGCTTCGCCATCGTCCGCTTCGCGCCGGGGATCCGACGCAGAGGGTGCCACCACCGGCGGCACCGTCAAGCGGCTGCGGGGATTCGGGTGTTCATGACTGCGGGAATTTGGGTGTTCTTCTACAGGTCGTGTGGCTTGGCACCGAACACGGGACGTCTACACGGTTGTGACTCTCGCTTCTGCAGGCTCCAGCGCTCGCTGCTTCAGCGCTATGAATCGCCGCGACGCCGCATGTCACCGGGTCGTCTCGGTACACCAATACCTATTGAGAGGCATCATGCAGACTCGGAAACACACGAGGGCTGTTGGTACCGCCGTCCTCCTGACCATCCTGCTGAGCGGTGCCGCGGCAACCGCGGCGGCACAGACCCCCACCAAGCCCTCGCTCGGCACGTCGCATCAGGGAATGAAGGACATGAAAGGCATGCCGGGTATGAGTGGCATGATGGGTCCGCATCATACGTTGGCGATGGCCTACCGGAACAACCTTGCCACATTTGCCGAGGCATTTTGGCGCGGCCCACGGTCGCCGAGATGCGTCGCAGCCTGGAGCAGATGCAGGCGCACCATCAGGCGCAGAAGGCGATGATGGGTGTCGGCGCAGACTCGGCCATGTCACGAATGACGCAACACATGGAGACCCATCTCACGACGCTCGGTGAGCATATGACGTTGCTGGAGAGCGAAGTGGCTGGGAGTGTGCCCGATCCCAAGAACGTGTCGCAGCACACCACTGAGATCCTGAAACAGCACGCGGGAATGGCTAAGCCGCCCGCCGCAGCGGCTCCGCACAAGATCTAGCCTCGGTTGTCTGCGCCCCGGCCTCAGGCGCAAGCCCCTAGCCGGTGGCGTCCGGTTCCTAGAAGGTTCTCCCTCGCTTTCACAGGAGATCGGCATGTGTTTTTCCGCGACCGCGAGCTTCGTCGCCGGTACGGCGCTTTCGGCTGTCGGCGTGGCTACCATCAGGAAGGTGGAGCGGCGCTCCGAGCTCCCATTCGCCACGATCCCACTTCTTTTCGGCGTGCAACAGCTTATTGAGGGCATCCTCTGGTTGACGCTGCGCCACGATGCACCGGTGATCCAGCAGATCATGACGTACGTGTATTCGGTTTTCTCACACACATTCTGGCCCATTTATATCCCGTTCGCGCTGGGCTACCTCGAAACCGTGCCGTGGCGCAAGCGCGCGCTGCTGGTCTTTCAGGCAGCTGGCCTCGCCGCCGGGCTCTATCTCCTCTATTTCATTGTCACCCGTCCGGTCGTAGCCCAGATCGACAGTCAGCACATTGTGCAGCACGTCGTCTACCTGTCGCCGCACTTCTACGGCGTGCCAGTCATGGCGCTGTACCTGGCAGCGACGTGCATCAGCGGCTTGGTGTCAAGCCATCCCTTCGTGAGGCTGTTCGGCGTGCTGGCGTTCTTTTCGTTCCTCGCGACCTACGTGTACTACGTCCGTGCGCTCATCTCCGTCTGGTGCTTTTTCGCGGCCATTTTGAGCGTCATCATCTACCTCCACCTGAGATACCGCAGTTTGGGGGGCTATCCAAGGCCGCGGATGCACCCCGGGACGGGCGCCGTCCCAGGGTGACGATGCAATCCCCGAAGGAGCGATGGAAATGAACGAAGTCAGGGACGCACTCGAGAGCACGATCCGTGCGCTGATGGCGCCCGGTAAGGGACTCCTGGCAGCCGATGAAAGCGATACGACCATTGCCGAGCGTTTCGAGCCGTTCGGCATCGAGCCAAGCGAAGAGAACCGCCGCCGCTATCGGCAGATGCTATTCACATCTCCGGGGATGACGTCGCACATCAGCGGGGTCATCCTGTTCGACGAGACCATCCGGCAACGCGCGGACGATGGCACGCCGTTCGTCGAACTCCTCGTGGAGCACGGGATCACGCCAGGGATCAAGGTCGACAGCGGCACTACGGCGTTGGCGGGCGCATCCGGCGAGCGGATCACCGAGGGTCTGGACGGTCTGCGGGGCCGACTGGAAGCATACCGAGCGCTCGGCGCTCGATTCGCCAAGTGGCGCG
This sequence comes from Gemmatimonadales bacterium, assembly GCA_031388885.1. GTDB lineage: Bacteria > Gemmatimonadota > Gemmatimonadetes > Gemmatimonadales > GWC2-71-9 > Palsa-1233. Next base: position 2,986 of record JANMSC010000092.1, read on the forward strand.
C
>JANMSC010000134.1:0-1816 GCA_031388885.1 Gemmatimonadales bacterium
GCCATCCCGTTCGACATCCAGCACGCACTCATCCCGGAGGACAGCCTGCCGGATCCGACCCCCTACATGCGCGTGCGCCGTCCGGGGCCTGACATCGAGGGCGTGGCCGAAGCGATCGAACTGATGAAGAAGGCGAAGCGCCCGCTGGTGGTGTTCGGTAGCGGCATTGCCAACAGCGGCGCGCATCAGGCTCTTCTCGACTTCGCCGAAGCGACGGGCACGCCTGTCGTTCCCACTTCGGCAGGCAAGGCGGCCTTCCCAGAAACGCATCGCCTCTCGGCGGGCGTGGTCGGTCGGGCGGGAACCATGCATGGAAACCATATGGCGCGCCACTCCGACCTGATCATCGGCGTTGGCACCCACTTCACAGACATCGATACCGGCGGTTGGACACTGTTCGATATCCCAGGCAACGCCAAGCTGATTCACGTCGACATCGACGAGAACGAACTGGGTCGGGCCTATCCGACCGAGGTGGCCCTGAACTCGGACGCCCGTCTGGCGCTGGAGGCTCTAACCAAGGCAGCCCAGGCGGCCGGGGTCAAGGAACGCACGGAGTGGACGGCGGAGCTTGCCAAAGAGCGCGATGCCTTCAACGAATCGGTCAAGCCGCTGCGCACCTCGAACATCTCGCCGCTGCACTATGCCCGCGTCTGTGAGGATGTGAGCCAGGTCATCGAGGACAAGTGCCCCGAGATGTCGGTGTTCTTCGATACCGGCCACATGCTCAGTTTTGGCCCACCCTTTGTGCGCGCCTCTTCGCGCAATGTGTATCACAGCAGTTTCATGCACCGGATGGGCTGGAGTGCTTCGGCAGCGATTGGCGCCAGTTTGGCCAGCGGTGGCAAGCCTGCGGTGGCGCTTCTGGGTGACGGTTCCTTCATCATGCGTGCGACGGTCATGTTGACCGCTGTCGAGCAAAAGCTGCCCGTTATCGCCGTGGTCTTCGATAACAAGTCCCTGCAGATCGAGCGCGAGGCGATGCTCAAGATTTATGGCCGTGAATCGCTCTGCGACACACGTAAGAAAGGCGAGACTGAGCTTTGGGGCCCTGATTTCGTCAAGATGGCCGAAGGCATGGGCTGTGTCGGTATTCGTGTCGAGAAGGCCGAGGAGTTCAAGTCGGCTTTCGAGACGGCGCTCGCCAGCGGCCTGCCCACCGTGATCAGCGTTGCGACCGAAATCGAGACGCCGCAATACCGTTCCGCCTGGTATCCGTATCCAAAGAACTTCAGCGACACCTGGAAGCCAGGCCCGGTTGCAGGTCAGGGAACCCATGGTTTCGTCATGCCAACCTTCACCAAAGCTGAAGAGTGAGGAGCTTGTAATGAGTCGACTTGTATTGAAAGACCCGAAGCTGCTGCGCGATCGGTGCTACGTCGGCGGTGAGTGGATCGTTGCAGACAGCGGTCGCACGATAGCCGTTCGCAACCCGGCAACGGGTCAGCAGATTGGCGTCGTACCAGACGTTGGAGCGGCCGAAACAAGGCGTGCGGTCGAGGCGGCGAATACCGCACTGCCTGCGTGGAAGGCCATGCTTGCGAAAGAGCGCGGCCGGCTGCTGCGCAGGTGGTTTGATCTGATCATCGAGAACCAAGACGATCTGGCGCTGTTGCTGACTTCGGAGCAGGGCAAGCCCCTGCCCGAAGCCCTGTCCGAGGTGGTCAGCGGCGCCGCCTTCATCGAATGGTTCGCCGAGGAGGCGCGGCGTGCCTACGGCGACACCATCCCGACCCCCTCCGCTGACCGCCGCATCATTGTGATCAAGCAGCCGATCGGCGTCTGCGCAGCGATCACGCCCTGGAACTTCCCGAAC
>JANMSC010000137.1:0-3410 GCA_031388885.1 Gemmatimonadales bacterium
GTGGCCACGTATGCTGTTGATGGCCCCGAGCAGTGTAGCGGCCTGCCCGTGGTGCGCTATTCAGCCGACACGCTTTCACGTGAGTTCCTCGACCACCTTGAACTGGTCGAGGCGGTGCCGTGTACGCACACGACACCCTGGGGCACCACTCAGTCGTTCCAGTACTGTCGCTTCACGCGGACCCGCTGAAGGTGTGGTGCCGGGGGTGGGGGACGATCCCACACGGCCCTTGCGGGCCACAGGATTTTAAGTCCTGTGCGTCTGCCAGTTCCGCCACCCCGGCATGGTGTTCAGTGCGTGGAACTCGTCGAGTCTACAGCGGAGGGCGGCTCGTCGGAGGTTGAAAAGGTTCTTGCAAGGCTGACCGTCGTCCAGCTTCCCGGCTGCCTCTTGCAGCGTCGCCAGCACCTGCCGGTCGTATCGTTCCGTCACAACGATTGAGCAGCGACCGAGCACATCCCGGACCTGCGATAGAGGCACATTCTTCTCGACGAGCCTGTGACGTTGGTCCCGAAACGCGACAGCGGCACCGTTAACGAGAAGCCACCGCCTCAATCAGCCATTCCTCAGTAACCTTGCGGAGATTGAACCTCCATTCCCGAACCTCGGTGCGCGGGCTCTTGTTCCCTACTTTCGGCACGTATCGCGCATTGCCTCCGCACGACGCCACGGCGCGCGCATCGGTCACCGTGATTGCGCAGGCATCGAACTCAAGGGTCTGCTGCTGCAGTTGATCAAACGCTCTCTCAAGCGCCTTTCCGTCCACCGTCGGCCACACGGCCTTTGCCGCGCCCGCATCGAGCACACTAAACGCGTTTCGATAGCGGCTCAGCACTGCCTGGATCGCTCCCGTGTCGGTCAGTCGAGGCGGAATCGCGCTCGATGATGGCGGGGCCGCGCTCGGCGGCGCGACTGACGACGGCGATATGGCCGTCGCCCAAGGGGTGACGGGCAGTGGCGCGCCAACCGCCGCCGACGTCGATGGTTCCGGCTCCCGCGCCACCATCGGCGCGGGTACCCTCGCGACCGGCGGTGATGGCTCGTCCACGGCCGCCGGCGCGACACCACTCGTGGCGGCCAAAGGCGTTGGCCGCACGGCTTGCCGAGGCATCAGATCCCTGAGGGCCGACGCCGGGGTGCTCGGTGCGGTTGGTCGAGTCGGCCGCTCGGGGCTCGCCAAGGGCGGCGGCACGGACGGGTCCCTTGCGGACGGGACCTTCAGACCACGGGCGTCAATGGCCTCGCCCAGAGCCGTTGGTGCGCTGCTCGGCACAATCGTCGTCGTCGGCAACGGGCCGGCCGCGCGGGCCGACGATAGAGATTGCGATGGCGGGGACGAGGCGTCTTCTTGGGGTGTCACGCTCGCCCAGTGAAGCACGATGGTAACGCCTGTGAAACCGATCCCTGCCCCCAACGCGGTGACAAGCGCCAATCGTGCTGGCCACTGCCAACTGGACTGCCGTCCTTGGTCGAGCTCGATCGGAGTGCGAGCCACCTGGGGCACGACACTCCCGGGTCGGAGAAGCTCATCTGGGGCTTGGCCGATCGAGCCAAGGCCTGGCCACGACGCGTCCACACCTGTGTCGGCGACGGGGAGGGCAGCCGCAGGACGCACCTCGGCGATCGTCTGATTGGTTGTGCGGAGACGAGTCTCGTTCGAGGACGATGGTTCGCACGTGAAGCAATCGAGCGGGTCCGAATCGCTGGAGACGCTGCCAGCCGGGCCACCTGCAGGAACCGGGGGCTGCTCGGGTTGAAACTCGAACACACCCGAGAACCTGGCATCGGTCAACACGGGGGCGTCGAGATCGGTCCGAGCGGTCTCTGTTTCAGCGCCTTCGCGATGGCGCCGGCCCTCCGGCACTGCGGGACCGGATAGTTTCGACCGATCGGCGCGATCAGAGCGTGCACTCATCTGGGTCACCGTCGAAACGAGTAGTCAAACGACACGGTCGGCACCCACTGCGCATTCAAACCAGCGGAGGTGAGGGGCCGCAGGATGTTGGCGGCGACAAGCCAGGTGCCACCGAGGTTCCATTTGAAACCCGCCACCGCCACGACGCGATGGGTGGCCTCTTGAACGCCGGTCAGACGGATGGTGTCGACGCCGGTGAGTCGAGGATGCGGCACGGTCGTCTCTGCGAGACGCCCAAACGAATCAAGGCGTCGTCCCAGCACTTCGACCACCACCGTGAGTCGCGGCACCGCGATGATCGTCACGGCCCCGTTGTACTCGACCTCGTCAGACAGGCCACCAAAGGCGTATCCAATGTCGCCATTGAGTGAGATGCGAGGGGTCTCGACTGACGCGATCAACTGTGGTTTGATGGCCACCTTTCCGGCGCCCAGCAGGTTGTCCTCGTTCCCCGTCGGCAGCCTGCCTTCACCGCCAATAGCCAGCCCGCTGCCCCCTTGGCGTAGGACGTTGTACTTGGCCCGTATGACCGCGTCGCCGATGCCGGAGGCAGTCGCCGATCCTGTCGCCTGGATGAACTCGCGTCCCCGATAGGTGTCGATCCGTTGGCCGCTCAGGGTCAGCCGGACAAGGGGAATGGCGGCGCTGACGTCCAACCGATCGGCGAGTCCGATGGTGCCCGATGCCGTGATGGTGTCCGTCCGAATACGCAGGGAGACGGTCTCGACATCGAAGGGTTCGGCCGCACCGCGCAGCGTGCTCGCTGTTGAGACGAGCGTGCCATCGCGGAGGTCGCGCCCATCCACGTTCGCAAAGGTCGAGCTCGCGTAACTGACGCCGAACGACAATCGCCCTGCTCCAGCGGTCAACGACCGTTCTGTAAAAAACGGTCCGAAGCTGTCGCTCGATCGCATCACCGTGCCCAGGGCAGTGTTCAGCCGGTAAGTAAAGCCGCCGGCGGACGTGCTGATGGGCAGCGTGGCGAGCTCCGCGAGCAGGAACCCCGAGATGGCGTCCCGTGTCGCGGCAGCGGCCTGCTCGTCTCGGACGAAATCGTCCGTCGGGATCGATCGATTCGTCACGAGAAACGAAAGGACTTCGCTGATCGTCTGTTGCGAGGCAGCCGGCTGAACAGACGCCGCGACAAAGACGATGGCCAGCATTCCGATGGCGAGGCTTCCCGCAGCCTCCCGAACGGCATGCGCAACCCTAGCGCCGTGCTGATGAGCACCGGACTCGCGAGGAGCCGGCTGAACGCGGCGCGTCGTCGTCGAGTCACTCGTCGAGATCATTGCTGCGTCACCGTAAATGTCCGGCCCGCAATCGTCAGCGTCCCGGTTCGGCCCGCCCCCGTATTCGCCGCGATCGTGAAGGCGACCGATCCGCTCCCATTCTCCGCCGCCCCTGACGTAATCGTCAACCAGGCCGCGTTGCTGAGCGCGGTCCACGCGCAGCCGGCCGTCGTCGTGACCGTGACGGTCGTGCCCGGCCCCCC
>JANMSC010000183.1:0-3498 GCA_031388885.1 Gemmatimonadales bacterium
CGCGTCACCCGGTGCATCTTCGAACTGGTGTACTTCTCGCGGCCTGACTCGACCGTCTTCGGCGATTCGGTCGATCGGGTGCGTCGCGAACTAGGCCGGCAGCTCGCCCGGTTCCACCCTGCCCCAGACGCTGACGTGGTCTTTTCCGTTCCCGACAGTTCGAACGTCATGGCGCTCGGCTACTCCGAGGTGTCTGGCGTCAAGCTCGAGCACGGCCTGATCCGCAATCACTATGTGGGACGCACGTTCATCAATCCCACGCAGGCCCTGCGGGTCGAGAAGGTCCGCATCAAGTTCAACCCGGTGCGCGAGGTGATCGAGGGCAAGCGCGTGGTGGTGATCGACGACTCGCTGGTGCGCGGGACCACCAGCAAGGGCCTGGTGGGAATGATCCGCGCTGCCGGCGCACGCGAGGTGCACCTCCGCCTCGGATCGCCGCCGATCACCGGCCCATGCTACTACGGCATCGACACCCCGAGCAGTGATGAGCTGATCGCTGCCAATTACTCTCGCGATGAAATTCGGGCATATCTTGGAGTGGATACTCTGGAGTACCTCACGCTCGACGAGATGACTGACGCGACAGGCAAGAAGACCTCGTATTGTCATGCCTGTTTCTCGGGCGACTATCCAACCCCTGTGCAGCTGAGCCGGAATCCGGCACGCCATGCCTCCCTCACCCTGGCGGTCCCTGCATGACGGACGCGTTCGTTCAGCAGCCGTTGGTCTTCTCCTTTGGTCAGGGCCGTGCCGACGGTACGTCGGCCATGAAAGACATTCTCGGCGGCAAGGGAGCAGGCCTCGCCGAGATGACGAACCTCGGGATTGCGGTACCGCCCGGGTTCACCATCGCGTCCTCACTCTGCCAGACCTATCTCGAAACACGCGGCTTCCCGTCCCGCCTGCGGGCGCAAGTCGAGAAGGCGCTGCAGCGACTCGAAGCGGCCTCAGGCAAGGAGTTCGGTGGCCAGGAGAATCCGTTGCTCGTGTCGGTGCGCAGCGGTGCGCCGGTATCAATGCCCGGCATGATGGAGACGATCCTCAACCTCGGCCTCAACGACAGCTCCGTCGAAGGTCTCTCCAAGCGAAGCAGCAACCCGGCGTTCGCCTGGGACTGCTACCGCCGGTTCGTGCAGATGTACTCGGTGGTGGTGTTCGACGTGGCGCGGGCACCATTTGAGGCGATTCTCGAAGAAACGCGGGAGGTGCACGGCGTCGACAGCGAGATCGAGTTGCCGGTAGCGGCGCTCAAGACCCTCGTCGCGCGCTTCAAAGCAATTGCGACCGAACAGTCGGGACGCCCGTTTCCCGATGAGCCGATGGAACAGCTCTGGGGTGCGATCGCCGCGGTGTTCGAAAGCTGGAATACCCGACGCGCCATCGACTATCGGCGCCTGCACGACATTCCCGATACGATGGGCACCGCCGTCAGCATCGTTGCCATGGTCTATGGCAACCTCGGCGACGGCTCGGGCACCGGCGTTGCCTTCTCGCGTGACCCGTCCACCGGTGAGCGCCTGCTGTACGGTGAGTTTCTTCCGAATGCGCAAGGCGAAGACGTGGTGTCCGGCGCCCGCACCCCGCTGCCGATCACGGCGCTGCGCGACTCGATGCCGGGGGTGTACCAGGAAATCGAGCGCATGGCGCGCACCCTGGAGCGACACTTCCGCGACATGCAGGACATGGAGTTCACGATCGAGGACGGTCGGCTGTACATGCTGCAGACGCGACGCGGTCAGCGATCGGGTCCGGCCGCGTTCCGGATTGCGTGCGAGATGGTCGATGAGGAGTTGATCAGCGAGGAGGAAGCGGTTGCCCGCATCGCGCCGAGCGCGCTCGAGCAACTGCTGCACCCCATGATCGACCCGGCGGCCTCGCTCGACGCGTTGACCACTGGACTTCCCGCGTCTCCCGGCGCTGCGTCCGGCACCGTGGTATTCGATGCCGACACCGCCGCCGAACGCGGTCGGCAGGGTGACGCCGTCATCCTCGTCCGCCGCGAAACCAGCCCCGATGACTTTCACGGCATGGTTGCCGCACGCGCGATCCTGACCGCCCGGGGCGGCATGACCTCGCACGCCGCCGTGGTCGCTCGTGGGATGGGCAAACCGTGTGTCGCGGGCGCGCAAGCGCTCGATGTCGACCAGGCAAACGGGGTGTTCCGGGTCGGTGGACGCGAAGTCAAGGCAGGTGACTGGATCACGCTCGACGGCTCGACCGGCACCGTGTATGTCGGACAGGCCAAGCTGCTTGCTCCAGTGCCGGGCGCGCACTATCAGCGCCTGATGGGGTGGGCTGACCGGATCCGTCCGATGAAGGTGCGGGTCAACGCCGACACACCGGCCGATGCCCACCGTGGTCGCGATTTCGGCGCCGAAGGCATCGGCCTCTGCCGCACCGAGCACATGTTCTTCGAAGGCGACCGACTCATCGCGATGCGCGAGATGATCGTCGCCGAGAGCAAGGCGGAGCGCGAGCACGCGCTGGCCAAGCTGTTGCCAATGCAGCGCGGAGACTTCGAGTCGATCTTCCGGGCGATGGAAGGCTATCCGGTCACGATCCGGTTGCTCGATCCACCGTTGCACGAATTCCTGCCGCACGACGAGGCGGAACTCGAATCGCTGGCCAGCGATCTCGGTAAGCCAATTGAGCACCTGCGTCGCGTAGTGCAGTCGCTGCACGAGTCGAACCCGATGCTCGGCCTGCGCGGCTGTCGGCTCGGCATCATGTACCCCGAGATTACCGCGATGCAGGCCCGCGCGATCTTCGAGGCCGCGTGTACCGTGGCCGCGCGCAAGGGCCGCGTGATGCCCGAGGTGATGATCCCCCTGGTCGCGACCGTGGTGGAGTTCCGCCGCCAGTCGCTGCTGGTGCGCCAGATTGCAGAGGAAGTGTTCCGCGAACGGCAGCTCACGGTGCCCTTCCTGCTCGGCACCATGATCGAGCTGCCCCGCGCCGCACTCACGGCCGACGAGATCGCCCGTGAGGCGCAGTTTTTCTCGTTTGGAACCAACGACCTGACGCAAACGACGTACGGCCTGTCGCGCGACGATGCCGGTCGGTTCCTGCCGCACTACGTCGAATCGGGCATCATGGAGAACGATCCGTTCCAGACCCTCGACCTGATCGGGGTCGGCAAGTTGATCCGAATGGCATGCGAACTCGGGCGCGCCACCCGCGCTGACCTCAAGCTCGGCATCTGCGGCGAACACGGCGGCGATCCAAGCTCGATCTCGTTCTGCGAAACACTGAAGATGAACTACGTGTCGTGCTCGCCGTTCCGCGTGCCGATCGCGCGGCTGGCGGCAGCGCAAGCGGCCCTCGCGGCGCGCGGCCACATCGACCGGAGCAAGGCGACGGTATGACGCCCAGTGTGCTGGTCGGACTGGTCATGGGCAGCGATTCCGACTGGGTGGTGATGCAGCACGCCGCGGCGCGGCTCGTCGAGTTCGACGTGTCGTACGAGACACGCGTCGTCTCGGCCCACCGCACACCAGA
>JANMSC010000206.1:0-4348 GCA_031388885.1 Gemmatimonadales bacterium
CCCGGCCACGCTCGCGAAAGAGAGCGTGCCGGGCTCTCGGCCGCGTGTCTCTCCAAGGTCTGCCGACCGCGTAAAGATCGCCCCGACGGCGGGCGACGCCATCAGCGCCCTGACCACCTCACCTTCCGCACCCTCTTGTCCCGGCCGTAGGTAGACAGAGCTCCCCGCCACGATCACACGATCACGAAACGGCGCGAGCACGCTCGCGATTTCTGCGGCCGACCCCGCGTGCGTCGAGAAGCCATGATCGGAAACGAGGAAGACGTCGACCTGCTCGCTGAGGCCCCGTGCGGCGAGTTCGGCGAACAGGCGGCCGACTTCTCGATCGACGGCGCGAAGGGCGGAATCCGCGAGCAGCGAGCCGAGGCCGGCGGCGTGCGCCGTATGGTCGGGGTCCGAAAGCCAGAGCAGCGCGACATCGGCGTCGAGCGAGTCGATACCGACCTTGAGCAGCGCATCGACGGCCCACGCATTGGCTCGCACGTTCGGCGCGCCATCGGGCGGCATCGCGCCCAGTCGCGAACGCACGCCCGGCTCCAGCGCCGGTGGAAATATGAGCTCCGAATTGAGAATCGGCGCCCGCCCGGCGCCCGCGAGCAGGTACGCCGAGCCCGAGGAGCCCGAGCTAACGACCACCGTGCGCAGCCCGCGCTCGGCGAGCAGGTCGTGCAGCGTCGGCGTGGATATGAGGCGGCCACCAAACACGCTGTCGGCCCGCATCATGGCGTGAGCGTCGCCCGTGTTGAGCACACGTCCGCTGTCAACTGTTGGCAGATACACGACGTTGTCCAGAATCCCGTGCTCCCCCGGAAGCATGCCCGTGGCCAGCGACGTGGCGTTCACCCGCGTCACGGTGGGAAAGACCGAATGGTGCGCCGAAGACACGACTCCCCTGGCGGCGATGGCGGCCAGCGCGGGGGTCCGCTCGGGCGTGATGTGATCGGGTCGCAGTCCGTCTATCACGACTACGAGCGCCCGAAGCCGCAGTGTGACGGCGGCGTGCGGCTTGGGGGCTGCGGCCGCGAGTCCGCCGAGGGCGACGACGATCGTTAGGATGTGGAGGCCGGATCGGTGGCGGAACGGAGTCGAAACACCGTGCATCAGAACCGGTACCTCGCACCGAGCTGGATCTGGTACGGTGCGCCACTCTTCACCGCGCGCCCAACGTTCTCGTTCACGCGATACGTGTAGCGACGCGTCGTCTGGTTGAAGCCCGTTACCGCGTATAGCTGCTGCGATCCCCCCAGGTTGTACGCGCCTCCCCACTCTCGGTCGATCAGATTAGCGATGTTGAACACGTCGAGCGTGACCTCGATGGCCTGGCCGCGCATCGTGCCAAAGTCGCGCGCCAGGCGAACGTCGGTCTGGGACCGGAAGGGCGACCAGCCACCGTTGCGCGGCGCAATGCGGCCCAGGTTGTCGCGAATGTAGTCGCGGGCACGGTTCTCGGGGTTGGCCAGCACACGCCGCATGGCGGCGGCAATATCGGCAGGCGTGGAGGGATCATCGGGGTCGAACACGAACGCGAGGTCGTTGGTGGCGGTACCGTCGCCGTTCACATCGCCGTTGATGATCAGGGAGAAGGGCTGCCCCGAGATGCCGACGTGGCTTCCGCTCAACCGAAAGCCCCACACGGGAGGAAGAATGAACGCTCCGATGACCTTGTCGCGGAAGGCGTTATCGGTCGGCCCCCACGAGTCGGCCAAGCGGCGTGGATCGCCCGTGTTCGGCGAGAATGTGGAGGTGATGGCGATACAGCAGTTGAACGAAGAATTGTCCTCGCTCTGGTTGCGCGTATAGGAGAGCGTGACCGACGAGGCCCTGGGAAGCGACCAGGTTCCCTGGAGAACGACCGACCGCTGCTCCAGCTTCGAGTCACCCACCAGCTCGAGCACTCGTCCGAGGTCCTGGAAGTCGCGCGTATCGGCGTTGTTGGTGCGCCCCTGGCTCGTGACGCGGGCGGCCGGCACGAACACGCCTCGTCCACCTTCGATGGTGAAGTAGGGATCGGAGACCATGTTGCGATCATAGTACTGGAAGTTGTCGACCGTGCGGCCGTAATAGCCGAACACACCGAGCTGCACAGGGCCCAGCCGCCGCTCGTAGCCCGCGCTCGCTTTCCAGGTTGTCGGGACGCGGAAGTCGGGGCTGATGTAGTTGACGTAGGCGGGGATGTTCGCCGGATTTAGGCCGGCCGGAATGCCGGGCACGGCCGACAGATCGCGCCGATAGCGCGGGAAGTCGGGGCGCGGCGCGGCGGCGCCCACCTGGATGATATCCACCGCCTCGAGTCCGCTCTGCAGAATGTGGTTGACCTGCACATTGTAGGGCGGCTGACTGCTGAATCGGCCCACGCCGGCGCGGAACACGTCGCGCCCGGGCGCGCCGCCATCCCACCCGAGCTGCGCGCGCGGCGAGACGATCCAGTTGCGCGGCGTCACGTCGGTTCGCACCCCGAGCCGCTGCTCAACCAGCGGGTTGTACTCGGCACCGTTCTGGAAGAGCACGCCGTCCACGCGGGCTCCCGCCGATAGCGTCAATCCGCTGCTCGGCGTCCACTCCGTCTGCGCGAATGCCGAAAGGTCGGCGACCGTGAATGTGGCGGTGGTTCCCCCCGCGCGCAGGGGCACCTGCCGACTGTAGCGCGCAGGTGCAAGGGCGTCGAGTTGCGCCAGATTGTCGAACTCGAAGAGTCCACGCTGCTCGATCGGGAGGTAGCGCGCCACGCGGGTGACGATGTTGTCCGTGCCGAGGGTCAGTGTCTGGTTACCGCGGCTCCAATACATCGTGTTGGCGAGCTGGAACTGGCGCTCGTTGTATTTCTCGGGCGCCAGTCGGTTGCCGCCGAACTGCACGGTCACCGTGCGGCTGGTATTGTCGGGCAGGCTCGACGCAACGCGCACGAAGCCGCGGGGCACTTCGTTCTGCGGAATACGCTCGCGGGCGAACCTAAGCGCCTGCAGCTTGAATTCGTTGATCACCGTGGGGCGAAACGCCGAGCGCAGGGAGAGGAGCGTGCCATAGCTATTCACCTCGGCCGCGCCCCGGGTCTCGAAGGTGTGCAGCGTCTGGTCGGGCCCGATCTCCTGGGGATCGGAGTAGAGCGTGGTGTTATTGCGAAGCGTTAGTCGATGACGGGGGCTCACCTGCCAGTCCAGCCGCCCGAAGAAGGCCTGGCTGAGCGGCTTGCGCGAGAAGACGCCGAACTGACGCTGCGTCGTGTCGAGCCCGTACTTGTTCGCGAGAATCGACGTGAGGCGCGCCAGCGAATCGCGCGCGATGCCGAGCTCGATCTCGTCGGCCGCATTGCGAACGTTGGTGACCTCGAGGGGAAGCGACTGGTCGGTGCGGTCGTACACGGTAAAGAAGTGCAGCCGGTCTTTGATGATTGCGCCACCGAGGCTCAGCCCCTGCTGTCGCACTTTGAAGTCCGTTGGCGGCACACCACGCAGGTCGTCGGTAGTCAGCCGCCGGTCGCGATAGTACGAGAACACCGAGCCGGTGTACTCATTGGTGCCCGACTTTGTAACGGCGTTGATAAGCCCTCCCCCCTGCCGCCCCTTGCTCACGTCGTACTCGTTGGTGACGATCTCGAACTCGCGAATCGCCTCGACGGTCATCGTGAGTGGACCGGCAAACGTCTGTCCCGTGTTGTTCATCTGCGCGCCGACGCCGTCGATGCGCACGTCGGTGCTCATCGGACGGGCTCCGCCCAGGCTGACGCCGCTGCCGGCCAGGGGCGAGAGCTTCGTGAGGTCCTGGAAGCGGCGATTCTGGTTGGGGAGCTGTTGCAGCTGCGACGCACCGATGCGAGTGGCGGCGCCGTTGCGTTCTATCACGCGCGCCGGCTCGCTCGTGACGGCGACCTCCTGCAGCTGCAACGTGCTGCGCATCAGGCGGAAGTCGGCGGTGACAACGCTTCCGATGTTGAGCGTGATGCCGTCGCGGGCGACCGCGCGAAAGCCGATGGCGCGCGCAGTCACGCGGTACGGTCCACCGAGCGGCAGCTGCCTCACCACGTAGCGCCCCTGTGCGCTCGTCGTGAGCTGGGCCACGAAGCTGGAGGCGACGTTGCGCACCTCGACGCTTGCGCCCGACACGGGGACACCGGTCGAATCGGTCACCGTGCCGCGGATCGCGGCGTCGGTGCCCTGGCCTGGCAGCGGCGAGGAGAAGAAGAGCGACGTTACGACCGCGACAAGGAGACGCGCTCGTAGCGGGCGGCGGCGGAGTGGGGACGACATGGGGAGACGCTGGGTGGAGGGGACGCGTTGCCCTGGTGAGAGTGCACCGGACGAGGCAGCCTCCATGATCCCCGCTGTTCGTCACGACTGTCGGCAAGACGTGC
>JANMSC010000236.1:0-9756 GCA_031388885.1 Gemmatimonadales bacterium
CTGCCATGTAGGCGTCCCAGTGCTGCCGTTCCTTCACGTCGGCGAGCGCGAACTTCCAGTTCTTTTCGGGTTCGTCGATGCGTGCGAGGAATCGCTTGCGTTGCTCGTCCTTTGAGATATGCAGAAAGAACTTGATCACCCTGGTCCCGTTGCGCCTGACATGCGCCTCGAAGTCGATGATGGACCGATAGCGACTGTTCCAGATGCCGGCGTCGGCGCGCTCCGATGCGGGCAGTTTCTGCGATTGCAGAATCCCGGGATGCACCCGGACGATCAGCACCTCTTCGTAGTACGACCGGTTGAAGATCCCGATCCGGCCGCGCTCCGGAAGACAGCGCGTGGTGCGCCACAGAAAGTCGTGGTCGAGTTCCTCCTCGCTCGGCTGCTTGAATGAAAAGACCTGGCATCCCTGCGGGTTGATACCCGACATGACGTGCTCGATCGCCCCGTCCTTGCCGGCCGCATCCATCGCCTGAAAGATCACGAGCAACGCGTAGCGGTCGTGCGCATACAACAGCTCCTGCATCTCGTGCAGGGCCTCGGTACGGTCACGCAGGAGGCGGCGATATGCGTCGTCGTTGCCGTACGGGGGATCCACCCGGGTGGGCCAGTCGGCCAGCCGAACGGGTGTGCCCTCGTTGACTCGACAAGCGGTTGGGTCGTGCGACATGCGGGCTCCAGGGTGGTGGACATGAAGGTCGCGGCGTGGCACCTTCAGGGATGCGCTTCTTCATCGTGATGGTCGCCCTGCTGGCTGCGGCGTGCACACCCGCCGTCCCGCCGGCCCCGTCCGTACCCCTTGGGCAGCAGCGCGTCATCCTCATTTCACTCGACGGTTTCCGCGCCGACTACCTCGATCGCGGACGCTCACCCAATCTGAAGCGATTGGCCGATCGCGGTGTGCGAGCCGAATGGCTGACGCCGGCATTTCCAACGAAGACGTTTCCGAATCACTATACCATCGTCACCGGGCTGTACCCCGAGCACCACGGGGTCGTGGCGAACTCGATGCGTGATCCGGCCCTCGGGTCGTTTCGCATGTCCGACTCCATCGCTGTCCGTGATGCGCGATGGTGGGGTGGTGAGCCAATCTGGGTCACGGCCGAACGCCAGGGGAAGCGCGCCGCTGCGTTCTTCTGGCCCGGCTCGGAGGCTCCGATCGGTGGAATCCGCGCGACGCGCTGGATGCGCTTCGACGACACGTTTCCGAATGCAGCACGGATCGACAGCGTCCTCACGTGGGCGTCGCTTCCCGAAGAGACCGCACCCGTCATCACCACCCTCTACTACAGCGACGTCGATCATGCCGGGCACGATGCCGGGCCCGACGCCGCAGCGACCGATTCGGCGATCATGCGGGTCGACTCGATGATCGGCCGACTGGTTGATGGCCTCGCGGCGCGCGCCCTGACCGATCGCGTCAACATCCTCGTCGTTTCGGATCACGGCATGGCCCCCACCCCGGCGGACAAGTTGATCGTCCTCGACGATCATATTGCGCTCGCCGATGTCGAGGTGGTCGACTGGACCCCGGTAGGGATGCTGATTCCCAGGCCCGGCAAGGACGACGAGGTCTTTGCCAAACTGAAGTCAGCCTCGCCGCACCTGCAAGTCTATCGGAAGCACGAGGTGCCGGCGCGATTCCACTTCAACGTCCATCTGCGAATCACGCCGCTGGTGCTGGTGGCCGACGAGGGATGGAGCATCACGTCGCGCAACCGGGTGGCTGGATGGCGGGCGCGCTCCGCCGGGCATGGCTGGGACAACGAGCTGACATCGATGCGCGCGATCTTTGTCGCCGCCGGCCCGGCCTTTCGCGTCGGACAACGAGTGCCGGCGTTTCAGAATATTCATGTGTACCCGCTGATGACGCACATCCTCGGCCTCACGGCGGCGCCGATGGACGGATCGCTCGATTCGGTGCGCGTACTGCTGCGTTGATGATCGAAGCCCCCCTCCCGGATCAGTTTACCACCGCCCATCTGCTGCTCCGTCGCCCCCGCGGGTCGGATGCGCTGGCGACGTTTGTCGGTTGGACGTCGGATGTCGTGGCAACGCGCCACCTCCCGTGGCGGCGACACACCGAGCTGGCGCACGCAGAGGCGTACCTGGCCTCGCTCGCCGCAAAGTGGGAGGACGGCAGCGCCTATGCGTGGCTGACAACTGTTCGGCCAGACGACAGGGCGATGGGGCTCGGCCTGATTCGGCTGCGCGAGGCCGAGGCTGAGATCGGGTATGCGATCGCCCCGGCACATTCGGGCAAGGGACTCGCAACCGAAGTGGCGTCGGCACTCCTGTCACAGGCGTTCGCAGTTCCGGGCGTCGAGCGGGCGATTGCGGTGCTCGATGCCGAACACGCGGCGTCGGTGCGGGTGCTCGAGAAGGTGGGGATGGTGCTGGTCGAGGAGTTCACCGACGACGTCTCGCATCCGAATATCAGCGACGTGCCGCGGCCGTGTTGGCGGTTTGCGGTGGGGCGGGATCGGTGGGCCGCGGGCGGGCATACCGGTTTGTCACCCCGACCGTAGGCGCCGAAGGCGCCGAAGTGGAGGGACCTCAATCTGACACTGGGGTCCCTCGACTACGCTGGCTTCGCCCGCTGCGCTCGGGAAGACATGGCGCGGAGGCCCCGGCCCATCGCTGATGGCTCCAAGCCCTCGGCCCTTTATCCTTCCCCCATGCCCCGTCTCCGCATCCGGTTCGGCGTGGACGGCGTGGCGTACCTCGATCCGGAGTACGTCGACCTCATGGCAATCAACGCCACGCTGTCGCGCATGCCAGAACATCGGCCCGCGGCCTGACCACCTGACCGGACCCATCATGCGATCACTCGTCGCGCTCCTCGTGTTGCTCCCTTCGGCCGGATCGGCCCAGATGGCCGACGTCGTGCTGCGCAATGCGTCGGTGTATACCGGCACGACTGCCCGGTCAACGGCCCAAGCGGTCGCGGTGCGGGGTGGCAAGGTGGTGTATGTCGGCACCAACGCCGGCGTTGGTCGGCATGTCGGACCCGCGACCCGGGTGATCGACCTGGGGGGCCGCTTCATCTATCCGGGGTTCGTTGACGCGCACGCGCACTTCGGCGGGATCGGTGCACGCGAGATGACCGTCAACAATCTCGAAGGGACGAGCACCAAGGAAGCGTTCCTGGCACGAGTCGAGGCCGCAGTGAAGCTCGCCAGGCCTGGCGACTGGATCACCGGACGGGGCTGGATCGAGACGTTCTGGATACCACCCGTCTTTCCCACCCGACTCGATCTCGACCGGATTGCGCCGAACAACCCGGTGATACTCAATCGCGCGGACGGCCACGCCTCGATCGTCAACAGCGCCGCCCTGCGAATCGCCGGCGTCACCGGCACCACGAGCGCTCCGTCGGGAGGCGCGATCAACCTCGACGGTGATGGTCAGCCGACCGGGATGCTGATCGATGCGGCGCAGCGCATGGTGTCCCAGCATGTGCCCTCGACCACGGAAGCCGACCTGGAACGCGCACTCGAACTGGCTTCGCAGCGCGAGGTGTCGCTTGGTTGGACGCAAGTGCAGGATGCCCACGGCTCGTGGGGCGAAGTCGCGCGCATGCGGCGACTCTATGCTGACGGACGCATCAAGGTGCGGATTTACAAGGCGATTTCAGGTCCCGGGGATGATGCCGACGCGCTGATCAAGCAGGGCCCGGTTGTGGCGGAGTTCGGCGACCGCCTCACCATGCGCGTGATCAAGGTGGTCATGGATGGTGCGTTGGGCTCACGTGGGGCGGCGCTGATCGAGCCATATGGCGACGACGCGAGCACGAAGGGGTTGATCACGACCGACACGGTCGCCTTGAAGGGGATGCTCCAACGCGCCTTGCGCAACGGCATCCAGGTCGAGACGCACGCGATCGGCGACCGTGCCAACCGGATCACGCTCGACATGTACGCGGCAGCATTTCGTGCGGTGCCACGCTCGGCGCGTAAGATACGCGACCCTCGCTGGCGGATCGAGCATGCCCAGATCGTCGAGCCCAGCGACCTCCGGCGCTTCAAGTCGCTCGGACTGATCGCGTCGATGCAGCCATCACACGCGATCGGCGACCTCCACTTCGTGCCGAGCCGGATCGGGCTGGAGCGAACCCGCGGTGCCTATGCATGGCACACCCTGCTCGACCTCGGCGTGCCCGTCGCGGGCGGTTCCGATGCGCCGGTCGAGCGCGGTGAACCGATGATCGAGTTCTACGCCGCCGTCGCGCGCAAGGATCTGCAGGGTCGCTCAGGGCCGGGGTGGCACCCTGAAGAAAAGGTGTCGCGCTTGCAGGCCCTCCGGATGTTTACGTGGTACCCCGCGTTTGCGGCGTTCGAAGAGGCTCGTCGCGGCACCATCGCGGTCGGCAAGTTTGCCGATTTCACCGTGCTCGATCGCGACATCATGACGATTCCGGAGGCCGAGATTCCTGGCGCCCGTAACGTGATGACGGTGATTAATGGAGAGGTGGTGTTCGAAGCGAAGGGATGGACTGGGTGACCGTCGACCTGTTCGCATTCATCGATCCGCCAGCAATCCTTCCTCAATCGCCAGCTTGGTGAGCCCCGCAACCGTCCGGATGCCGAGCTTCTCCATCAAGGACTCGCGGTGGGTCTCTACAGTGCGATGCGAGATGCCCAGCGTGGCCGCGATCTGCTTGTTGGTGCGTCCACCGGCGATTCCAACGAGCACTTCACGTTCCCGGGGGCTCAGCATCCGACTTACCAAGGGGGGCGGTGCTGGTGCGTGCTGGGCCTCGGCGATCCGCGCCACGAGGGCCGCCGGGAACCAGGTCTCGCCGCGATGCACCGCGCGCACCGCGCGGCGCAGGTCGGCCGGCGCGGCGTCTTTCAGGATGTAGCCTCGGGCGCCGGCGCGGACGCTCTCGATGACATACTCGGGCTCGTCGTACATCGACAGCACCAGCACCCGGGTGCGTCGTGCCCGCGCATGCAGATCGCGAATCACGTCGAGCCAGGTGCGGCCCGGCATGGCCACATCAATGACCAGCACATCGGGGCGTTCCCGCGCCACGACGTCCAGCGCTTCATCTCCATCCTTGCCTTCAGCGACCACGGTCACGCCTGGTTCGTGTTCAAGCACGCGGCGAATGCCCTCACGAACAATGGCGTGGTCGTCGATCACGACGACGCGAATCGCGGGCGGGATCATGCTCCAAGGTAAGGCGATGCGATCACGATCGGGGCAACGCGATCTGGACCGTTGTGCCGTCGCTGCCATCCACATCGACGCGACCTCCCAGCCCCGTGATGCGCTCGCGCATGCCGGCGAGTCCGAGCTGGCCGGTGACGCGAGAACTGTCAGCGTGGCGCGTTGCCGCGAAACCACGGCCATCGTCGCGCACGATCAGGCGCACCTGGTCGCCGGCGACCGTGAGTGTGACGTCGACGCGTGATGCACCGGCGTGGCGCACCGCGTTCGCGAGGGCCTCCTGTGCCGCGCGAAAGATCGCCAGTTCGACCTCGGCGTTGAGCCGTGGGACCATGTCGGGCGCCGTGACGCTCACCAGCAGCGAACCCCGACCCTGCACCTCGCTGGCGAGGGCTCGAATCGCGGGCGCGAGGCCGAGGTCATCGAGCAGGGCGGGGCGAAGGGCGTTCATCACGCGGCGAATGCCCCCGATTCCGTCGTCCACCAGGTGCAGCACATGGTCGAGTCGCTCCCGGGTCACGTCGGTCGCGTCGTCGCGCAGCATCCCCACTTCCATCTTCACCGCGGAGAGCGATTGCGCGGTCTCGTCGTGCAACTCCCGCGAGATCCGGCGCCGTTCAGCTTCCTGCTGGCGCACGCCGAGCACCGAGAGTCGAGCCAGTTCCTCGGTGCGCACAGTGAGTCGGCGTGTGAGGTCGTTCAGCACCATCAACGCGAACCCGATCCCGACAGCGAGCTCGAAGACGATGTCGAGGTAATAGCCCCACGGCTGCCACGCACCCCGTGCGCGCAAGAACGGATAGTCGAGGTGGTGCAGGCCCCAGAGGAAGAACGCGATCGCGACGAAGCGTGCGCCATCGGAATCGGTGCGCCGAGCGTGGCGCCAGAACACCCAGGCCGTCCAGAGCGTGGCACCTGAGAGGAAGAGCACCATCGGCAACGCGACAAGGAGGAAACGATCGAGTCCGTTCACGGCGACCCACGCCCACCCCACCGGGAAGAGGAGGAAGAGTGCGTACCGGTGCCGCCACCGCGCATCGCGCGAAAACACCAGCGCCGCCCACAGGATGATAAGTGCGACCCAGCCCGTAGCTACCTGGTGCCAGAAGAGCCAGGCCACGTTGCCGGTCGCCAGGAATGTGATGATCGCCGCGAGGCGGACGAGGTAGAGTCCCCACGCGGCGGTCCACCAGGCGAACCAACGCTGGCGCACCCGCCGGTAAAGCGCGAACGCAAACACTGCGAGGCCTGCGGTAATGAGGGCCTGAAAGGCAGCGTCGGCCAGTTCGGCGGTCGCGGTGATCGGCATGGGTTGCTGCATGGCTGAGGCGCCTTATACCTTTCTCATTCGTCCCGCGACGGTCGCGGGACATCCGGGAGACGCGTGATGCTCTACTATTTCGGAATGGTGATGGCGGCGGTGGGAGCAACGGTGCTGATCGGCGCCCTCACGTACGTGACCACGATGCTGGGGGTCGTGATCACCGCAATGTTCGCCTTCACCGCCGCGCCGGTGCTCGATCGGGTATTCAAGGAGAAGGCTTGACCTCGTCGCCGACCGCCGGGACGGGGTCGGCTGCCTGTGTCGCCGAGCGCATCGCACCCTCGAAGTTGATCTTCGCCCCGGCCAACAGCTCGCGCAAGCCGTGCACCTTGAGCTGGTGGCCGCCTCCCCGGCGAAGCAACGTTCCCATGTAGCCGAACGTATCCGACAGGGCGGCCACGCCGAATCCCGAGGCCTGGGCCTTCACCTCGTCAAGCATTCGCGAGAGGCTGCGCACCTGGACATCGTCGGCTTGCTGCGCCGACATCTGCTCGATGATCCGCGTCATCTTGGCGAATTTGGGTGGCAGCGTCCCGAGCCATTGCAGCTGTGCCTGTTGGCGCGAAGTCAGCTTGAGTCCCATCGGGGACCGCTCCAGTTGCAAGATGAAACCGGGGAAGAGGGCCGCCGTACGCCGCTTTCGAGGCGCGACCGCCCCCACTTTCCGTCCTGCTTCAAGATAGGGTGATGCGATGAAACTCTCTGATCTATCGATCACGCGCCCGGTGTTCGCGTCGATGATGTCGCTCGCGCTGGTACTGTTCGGCGCCCTGGGCTATCAGCGATTGACGGTGCGTGAGCTGCCCGATATCGACCCGCCCGTGATTTCGGTGCAAACATCGCTCCGCGGCGCCAACCCGCGGGTGATGGAATCGTCTGTCACCGACGTGCTTGAGGAGGAGCTGAGCACCCTCGAGGGGCTGCGCACGTTGACGTCGTCGAGTAGTGAGCAGAGCAGCAACATCACCCTCGAGTTCACGCTCGAACGCGATATCGAAACGGCCGCACAGGACGTGCGGGACAAGGTGAGTCGGGTGCGCGGGCGGCTGCCAGTGGACGTGGATGAACCGGTGATTGCGAAGCAGGATGCCGACGCGCGTCCGTTTTTCTATCTCGCGCTGACCGCGCCGGGGATGGACCAGCTGCAGCTCACTGACGTGGCCGATCGGATCGTCAGGCAGCGGCTGCAGACCATTCCGGGTGTGGCACGGGTGCAGATTGTGGGTGAGCGCCGTTACTCGATGCGGATCTGGCTCGACCCCAACGGACTCGCGTCGCGGGGCTTGACGGCGCAGGACATTGCGACGGCGATTCGCGGACGCAACGTCGAGATTCCTGCCGGGCGGATCGAGTCGGCGCAGCGCGAGTTCACGGTGCGATCACTGGGCGAGCTCAAGACCCCGGCTGAGTTTGCCGACATGGTGGTGTCGAACGCTGAAGGTGTCCCGGTCAAGCTGCGCGAAATCGCGCGGGTCGAACTTGGGCCGGAGAATGACCGCTCGGCGCTCCGCTTCGATCGTGAGACGGCGATCGGGCTGGGCGTGATCCGCAACTCGCAGGCGAACCTGATCGACGTGTCGCGCGACATCCAGGCGGCGCTTCCCGCGATTCGGGCTGCGTTGCCAACCGGGATCACGCTGGTGCCGGCATTCGACCAGTCGGTCTTCGTCGATCCGGTCGTGGCACTTCCGGCGCGGACGATCACGGTGAAGGCGGTCGCCGCGAATCCTGGCGCGGTACTGCAGGCGGGAATGTTCATCGAGGCGCGGCTCGCCACCGCGGTGCGCGTCTCAGCAACAGTCATCCCGGAAGAGGCAGTGGCGCCGACCGCGAGCGGTGCGTTTGTGTGGGTGGTGCAGGGCGACAAGGTCACGCGACGCGAGGTTGAGCTGGGCGTGCGCACGCCGGGTTTCGTCGAAGTGCGCCGCGGCATCGACGTTGGCGATCGCGTGGTAGTGGGCGGGCTGGAGCGACTCTCTGAAGGTGCTGCCGTGCGAGCGACCGAAGTGCAGCGACGGCCGCAGGGGGCGCGCGAAAAGTGATCTCGTGCCTTCGGGTAATCGTGCTGTGCCTCTGGGCGTTCGGTGAGGCGAGCCCGCAGGCCGCACCGACGCGATGGGCCGTCGAAGTGCGAGGGCCCGCAGCCACGCTCGAGCGCGGAGAGTTGCGGCTCGACAACGGGTCAGGCCGATTGTTGATGGAGTCGGCCGATTCGGCCTTCACAGCCCTCGAAGACCTTTCGGTCGCCGGGGGCCGGATCTCGTTCACGACCCCGGCAGGGCACCGCCGATTTGACGGAACCGTTGCCGCGAACGAAATGTATGGCCTGGTTCACGAGGTGGATGGCCGCACGATGGCGTGGACGGCAGAGAGGATTCCGCCGGGGATCGAGCGCTGGCCGGTGCGTCCCCGAGTGGTCGTGCGCCAGCTCGCGGTGGGTAGCGCGGCCACGTCCACCGCGATCTCCGACTCGTGGCACGCCGCGGGCGCGAGCCCCAAACAACTCGCGGCAGAGTACGATGCCCTGACAAAGGTTGCGGGAGTCCCGTCGCTCGGTGGCGCTGACCTGGCGCGTCGGATGTCACTCTTCGCGCTCGGGCTCGACCGTGATGCTCGCCGGGCGTCGCGGGCACTGCTTGAGCGCATTGCCGCCGGCCCAGCCGCCGACCGGGAGTTCACCCAGATTTTTCGCGGCCCGGGTGGGCTGCGCCTCGACTTGCACGACGTGGCACTTCAGGTGGCGCGCGGCAAGAACCCCTCGTTCGATGTCGGTGGAGCCGTGCGAGCATTGGCGAGCATGCAGCTGGTGCCGTCGGGCGAGCGCGACACGGTGGCAATGTTCGAGGGGGCGTGGCGCCTCTGGAGTCGAGCCGCTCGTGATTCCGCCGGGGTAGACACGCTACTCGGCGTGCTCGCGCGCCGCGACGCCAGCGGCGCTGCGACGGTGCGTGCGCTGCTCGCGGGTTACGACGACGCACTCGTATGGTGGCCCAGTGCCGTGCGATGGTTGCTCGTGCGGCGATGGATCGCGCTGCCCAACGGCACGTTGCAGAGTCCGGCTGGATTGGTCGCGGACTTCTGGGGTCGCGCCGCGATTCAGCTTCCAGCGATCGAAGCGTTCCGCTTCGGCGGGGTGCAGGCGGTGCCGGTGATCGGTATCGAACGTCTTGGCGCGGCGCTGGTGCGCGCCCAGAATGCGAGCGGTGCGGAGTGGCTCGCCAAGGGCGGCGTGGCCGCTGCGCTCGACGCATGGCGGC